>JANMVO010000398.1:0-6675 GCA_031392805.1 Rhodoferax sp.
TGGCCCCATGGACGTGGTCGATGCACAGCTTCGGGTTCATGGCGTGCAGGGCCTGCGCGTGGTGGACGCGTCCATCATGCCGCGCATCGTCGGCGGCAACACCAACGCGCCAACCATCATGATCGCCGAGAAGGCCGCCGACATGATCATGGCGGCGGCGCGGTCGTTGAAAATCACGGAATATGGCAAGTAAGCAGGTGCCAGTGTTGCCACCAAAAAAAAGCCGACGAGTCAAAACCAGCATACTAGAAGCGACAAGCCATCCCCACGACCGAAGAGCATCCTGAAATGAAACACTACATCGTCCCCAGCAACCCCATGCGCCCACAGTTCGATGCCAAAGCCAGCTACCAGGCACGGCACTTTGTCTGGGGCTTCGATGCCGTGGATGGCAACGGCGGCGTTGGCACCCTCACACTGAATCGGCCCGAGCGCAAAAACCCGCTGACGTTTGGCGCTTATGCCGAGTTGCGGGATCTGTTTGGCGCGTTAAAGTTTGCCACCGATGTGAAAGTGGTGGTGATCACCGGCGCAGGCGGCAACTTCTGTAGTGGTGGTGACGTGCATGAGATCATCGGCCCGCTCACCAGAATGAGCATGCCCGAACTGCTGGAATTCACCCGCATGACGGGTGACCTGATTCGCAATATGCGCAATTGCCCGCAACCCCTGATTGGCGCGATTGACGGCATCTGCGCGGGTGCCGGTGCCATGATGGCGCTGGCCTGCGACCTGCGCTATGGCAGCCCCAACACCAAGACCGCGTTTCTCTTCACCCGCGTAGGTTTGGCCGGCGCCGACATGGGGGCCTGCGCCCTGCTGCCACGCGTGATCGGCCAGGGCCGTGCGTCAGAGCTGCTGTTCACCGGGCGCGCCATGACGGCACAAGAGGGCCACGCCTGGGGCTTCTTCAATGCCTTGCATGAGTCGCCAGAGCTGCTGGCAAAAGCGCAGGCGCAAGCGGCCGGGCTGGCCGCTGGCCCCACCTTCGCCCACGGCATGACCAAAACCATGCTGAGCCAGGAATGGTCGATGACCATTGACCAAGCCCTGGAGGCCGAGGCGCAGGCGCAGGCCATCTGCATGCAAACACAGGATTTCCGGCGCGCCTACGAAGCTTTTGCAGCAAAACAGAAGCCGGTGTTTGGCGGGGATTGAAGAGAAGAGAAGAGAAGTGAGGAGAAGCGATACACGATGCCAGCATCTACCCATCACCTAAGCCTGCCGCTGGTTGCGCGGGGCGCCAGGATTGCCGCCTTGGCGCTCAGCGAGCCGGATCATGGGTGTGGCGAGAATGCTATTATAACAGTATCTAACTATATAGGTAATACAAGGGCTACAGGCTTAAATGACTCCAAATCAAGGTGGAAAGCCTGGGCCGAGACATCCGGGCGCTGCATCGCCACAAGGGTGCGACCGTGCTGCAGCAATTGATCATTGGCAAGTCACTTTTGAAAGGCTGAACCATGAGCACCACAGCGCAAACTGATCGCTTTGTGTGCGACGCCCTGCCGCCTGCCGATCAACAGCCGACCCTGCGCTTTGATCGGCCCGAGTTGCAATTCCCACCGCAACTCAACCTGGTGGAAGAACTGCTGGACAAAGCCGCGCAAAAAGGTTTTGCCGGGCGGCCGATGCTGCGATCACCCAGGATCACGCTGACGTATGCCGAGGCGCGCGAACGGGTGGATCGCATTGCCCGCGTGCTGGTGGAAGATTTGCACCTGGTGCCCGGCAACCGTGTGCTGCTGCGCGGTAGCAACTCCATCGGCATGGCATTGGCCTGGCTGGCCGTGGTCAAGGCAGGGCTGATTGCGGTGGCCACCATGCCGCTGCTGCGTGCCAAAGAGCTTGCAGACATCATCGACAAGGCGCAACCTCAGGTCGCCTTGTGCGACTTCAAGCTGATCGAAGAACTGCAACTGGCGCAGACACACTACCCGGCGCCCACTCAGTCGCTAAGAATGATCGTGCCCTTCAACCTGATGCATGAGCCAGGCTCGATGGCCGTGTTGGCGGCGCAAAAAGAGGGTGGCCTGCAGGCTTGCCCGACCGCCGCGACCGACATTGCCATGATGGCCTTCACTTCCGGCACCACCGGCAAGCCAAAGGCTGCCGTCCACACCCACCGCGACGTGCTGGCAGCGTGCGAGACCTGGCCGCGCCATGTGCTCAAAGCCACACCCGATGACATCGTCATGGGCTCGCCGCCGCTGGCCTTTACCTTCGGGCTGGGCGGCCTGTTGATCTTCCCGATGTGGGCGGGGGCCTCGGTGTATTTTCCGGACACTGCCTGCACGCCCGAAGCAATGGCGCGGCTGATTCATGAGGTGGGCGCCACGATCTGCTACACGGCGCCCACGCTTTACCGGCAGATGGCGCCGTTCATGAAAACGCTCATGGCACAGCGTGCTGCGTTGACCCCGCGCACGGATGCCCAGCTGTCGCCGAGTGCCTGCCTGCGGATCTGCGTCAGCGCAGGCGAAGCCCTGCCCGACGCCACACGCCAACTGTGGAAAGACGCCAGCGGCATTGAGATCCTGGACGGCATTGGCGCCACGGAAATGTTCCATATCTTCATCTCGTCGGCGGGTGCTGACGTGCGTCGCGGTGCCATTGGCAAAGTGGTGCCAGGCTATACGGCGCGCGTGGTGGATGCCGCGGGCGTTGAAGTGCCCCGTGGCACGGTCGGCCAACTGGCAGTGATCGGCCCCACCGGCTGCAAGTACTTTAACGACCCGCGCCAGGCCAGCTACGTCAAAGCCGGCTGGAACTACCCCGGCGACTCTTTTCTGCAAGACGCAGACGGCTACTTTTTCTACCAGGGCCGCACCGACGACATGATCATCACCGCCGGCTACAACGTCGGCGCGCCCGAGGTGGAGGATGCCCTGCTTTCACACCCGGCCGTGCAGGCATGCGCCGTGGTGGGCAAACCGGATATCGAACGCGGCATGATTGTCAAAGCCTTCTGCGTGCTCAAACCCGGCCTCACTGGGGATGACGCGATGGTGAAGGCCCTGCAAGACTATGTCAAAGGAGAAATAGCCCCGTTCAAATACCCGCGAGAAGTCGAATTTGTGCCCAGCCTGCCGCGCACCGAAACCGGCAAACTTCAACGCTTCAAACTCAGACTCTTGAACAGTTGAGGACAGAGCTAAAGGTCTGTCCCGCAAGTTTTCAGGAAAGTTGAGGACAGAACTGAAGGTCCGTCCCGCAAGTTTTCAGGAAGGTTGAGGACAGAACTGAAGGTCTGTCCCGCAAATTTCTAAAAGGTTGAAGACAGAACTGAAGGTCTGTCCTGAAAAAATATATGACGATTCTCCAGCCGCCCGGATGGGCCGCCGCCAAAGGCTATGCCAATGGCATTGCCGCGCGCGGCACGCAAATTTTTGTCGGCGGCCAGATTGGCTGGAACGCACAGCAGCAGTTTGAGTCTGATGACTTCATTGCCCAGGCCGCTCAGGCGCTGCGCAACATCGTCGCTGTGTTGCAAGAGGCCGGCGCAGGGCCACAGCACATGGTGCGCATGACCTGGTACATCACCGACCGGGTTGAGTACAACACCCGCGTCAAAGAGCTGGGTGCGGTGTACCGCGACGTCATGGGCCGCAACTTCCCCGCCATGACCTGTGTGCAGGTGGCCGCGCTGATGGAGGCGCGCGCCAAGGTTGAGATTGAAGTCACGGCGGTGCTGCCGGATTGATGGCGCGCGCATGAAGTAGGCGGTTCAGATCAATTAAATTGGCCTTCAGCCCTTATTCAGTATACATATATAGCTATTACATATATAGCAAATAAAATTTCCGGCTTCCCCTGCCTCAAGATTTCCGGCGCAGCAGCGGCCGCTGCAATCCCGACAATCCCATCGTGATTCTGCTGATTGCCAATGCGGCAGTGCTGCTACTGGCAGGCTTGATGGAGCCGGTAAATACTGCTCACGGTTCCCACCCTTTTTCCAGCATTGACAAAGATCTGTGTGGATCCGGTGCATGTCGGTGTCGTCATGACTCTCGCCCTCATGATCGGCCTCGTGAACCCCTGGGTCGGCCTGAATCTATTCATAACCTCCGAGTGCCAGCATTTGCCTGACACGGACGGCCGCTGGTTTGGCAATCTGTTCACGGTTGAAGAAGCGAACAAAAAGATTGAATCGGCCCCAATTTTGGCCGAGCGCCTGGATGCTTAGGTGTCCCGTTTTGGGCGTTTGCAAGACACGGTCGGCGACAAATTGCTGCCGGCCTTATTGACCGCTTTGGCTGAACCTTAACGCCCGGCCAGATGCCAGAAAACATCCATGCGGTGCAGCGCAGGCAAAACCGCGCGTGCACAAGTGTTAGCGGTTGTGAGAAAGTGCTGAGATAAGGGCGCCAGACAGCGTTTTCCCCATGACTGTAAGCGTTAAACTGCTGCCCTTACAGGACCTGGCCAGGTTCTGTCCAGGTTCTGGCAAAAGTGAAGTCTGGAAAACAGCGGATACATTTCGCACTATTGGAGATAAATGATGAAGTGGTCAACGTGTTTCTTGCGGTCGCCGTGCCTGGCATTGGGCATCGGCAGGTTCTGGGTGCGTGCTGCGGCGCCCGAACGTCCAAGAGCGGGGGAGTAAGACGATGTTTGCGTTGCCTGAACCCATTGCCACCGAGATATTCGCCGAGCTGCCGACCGAGTATCGCAAGGTCCGGCATTCAAGCTGGAGCAATGCCCGCCGCGGGGGCAAGCCGATCCACAGTTTCCTGGAAGGGCCGTCCTTCGATCGCGCGGGGAACCTGTACTTTACCGACATCCCGTTCGGGCGAATCTTTCGCGCTTCGCCCCTCGGCCGCGTCGAACTCGTGGCCGAATATGATGGCGAACCCAACGGACTGAAGATCCGTGCCGATGGGCGGATCTTCATCACCGACTATCGAAACGGCATCATGGAGCTTGATTTGGCTTCAGGGTCAGTCAAGTCTGTCCTGAACCGTCACTACACTGAACATCTGCGGGGCGTGAACGACCTGTTTTTCGCGGCCAATGGTGACATGTACTTTACTGACCAGGGACGCACTGGCCATCAGGACCCAAGTGGTCGCGTCTACCGGATCTTGGCATCGGGCCGGCTTGAATGCATTCTTTCAACCGGCATCAATCCAAACGGCATCGTAACCAATCTGGATGAATCGGTCCTGTACGTCGGAATGACCAACGCCAACGCCGTCTGGCATCTGACGCTGATGCCAGACGGCGGGGTGACTGCAGTCGGCACGATGCTGCAACTTTCCGGCGGAATCGGGCCCGATGGCCTTGCCCTGACGGCCGACGGGGGCCTTGTTGTCGCGCAGCCCGGGATGGGTGCGGTCTGGATTTTCAACCGTCGTGGCGAACCCCTCTACCGGGTCAATTCGTGCGGCAGCGATCTGGTCACCAACATCGCCTTCGGCGGGCCCGACATGCGTGCGCTCTACATCACCGATTCGGGCAATGGACAGATACTGACCGCGAAGTTGCCGGTTGCCGGCCGGCCGATGCATTCTCACGCACAGCCTGGAAGCACGGTCATTGGTGCCTTGCCATGATGGTTGCCCGATCTCTTTTGTTTGTTCCGGCGACGAGTGACCGCAAGATCGACAAGGCATTCGCGAGCCAGGCTGATGGCGTCATCGTGGACCTTGAGGACTCCGTTGCAATCCGCGAGAAGGCAGCCGGACGATCCGCGCTTGCGGGCATTGTGTCGATACCACGGGCCTTACCCTGTTGGGTTCGTGTTAACGCAATGACGACCGCGTTTTGCCATCAGGACATTATTGCGGCCACACTGCCAAATATCGCCGGGATTATTTTGCCGAAAGTAGAATCCGCAGGCGATGTAAAAGCCATTGACTGGCTGATGTCCCAGATAGAAGGCGAGTCGGGGATGGCTGACCGCAGTGTGCGACTGATGGCGATTATTGAAACCGCACGCGGGTTGGTGCACGTTGACGCGATTGCCGGGGCGTCACCGCGGCTCAGTCGCCTGTTCTTTGGTTCAGTGGATCTCGCTGCAGACATGGCCATTGACACAGACGACGGTGGAGGCGCCACCGCTCAGGCGCGCTTTGCGATTACGCGGGCCTCATGTGCCGCGGCGCTTCAAGCGCCGTTTGACACAGCCTTCACCGACATACCGAATCTGGACGCGCTTCGGGCCACTTCCCGCCGTGCCCGTGCGCTCGGCTATGGTGGCAAGACCTGCATCCATCCATCGCAGGTAGCCGTAGTCAATGAAGTATTCTCCGCAACCCCCAGCGAGCTTGCTTGGGCCAGGAGGGTTGTAGACGAGTTCGCGAAAGCGGAAGCGCAGGGATTGGCCGCATTCAAGCTCAATGGGGAAATGATCGACTATCCGGTGGTTGAGCGTGCGCGAAAACTCCTCCGATAGCAGCAGCAGCAGAATGAGCGGGACAGTTTCCGCAAAACCTTTTTCAGGGCATGCGCGCCAGCGACGGTGTGCACATACGTCAAACATCAGACTTCCTGATCCGCAAGGAATTTTGAATGGCACCTCAGACCAATCGAAAGATCATTTTGGCTGCGGTTTCTGGGTGGCAGAACGCTTGGTCGGTCAGGTCGGCTAGCAAAAGGCCCAGAGCCTGGTCATGTGCAGGGGATGCCGTGCGATGAATTTTGAGGGTCAGGGTTTTGGAATGCTCATCG
>JANMVO010000470.1:0-2285 GCA_031392805.1 Rhodoferax sp.
CATCATTGCGGGGATGCGTTCCCCGGCTGCTCAGGTTGCGGTTTGTGTGCCTGCGCCTTACCTTCCACAGCTCCAGATGCTGCTCAAAGGCAGCGCGATTGACCTCGGCGCGCAGGATATTTCCGGGCACGAAGTGGGTGCCTTTACCGGCGAGACTTCGGGCGCGATGCTCAGGGAGTTTGGTGTCCGCTATTGCCTGGTGGGCCATTCCGAGCGCCGTCAGTACCACGCTGAGACTGATGCCGTTGTCGCCCTCAAGGCGCAGCGCGCCCTGGCAGACGGCATCACGCCGATTGTGTGCGTGGGCGAGACGCTGGCCGAGCGCGAAGCGGGTCACACGGAAGAAGTGGTCAAGCGCCAACTGGCGGCGGTGATCCATGTCAACGGCCATTGCATCAGTGAGATCGTGGTGGCTTACGAGCCAGTGTGGGCCATCGGCACTGGCAAAACGGCATCGGCAGAACTGGCGCAGGAAGTTCATGCCGTGTTGCGCACCCAGTTGAAGGCGGCTACCGGACACGCCGACCGAATTCATATTTTGTACGGTGGCAGCATGAATCCAGGCAATGCGGCGCAGTTGCTGGCACAGCCCGATATCGACGGCGGGCTGGTCGGCGGAGCCTCGCTGAAAGCGGTGGATTTCCTGACAATTATTGCTGCAGCCTTTTAAGTTATTGCATAAGAAGCTATTTATTTAGGAGTAGATATTGAACATCGTATTGAACATTATTCTGGCCGTACAAATGATCACGGCGGTTGCCATGATCGGCCTGATCCTGGTGCAGCATGGCAAAGGTGCCGACATGGGTGCGGCCTTCGGCAGTGGCGGTTCGGGCAGCCTGTTTGGTGCCAGCGGCAGTGCCAACTTCATGTCGCGCACCACGGCAGTTCTCGCCACCGTGTTTTTTGTAGCAACCTTGATGCTGGCCTACTTTGGCAACCTTCGCCCCGCCAGCACCGGCAGCGTGCTTGAGGGCATAGCGGCCGGTGTGCCAACGGGTGCTTCCTCAGCCGCGCCTGCTTCACCTGGTGCTGCACCGGCTGCGTCAGTGCCCGCGCCTGTGGCGTCTGGCGCGGCGCAAATTCCTTCGAAGTAATGGCCCCTGAATTTGGCTAAGCCAACAGAGAAATAAATCTGTTTTCAGGGTAAACTCCAATGTTGTCTGGTGAGCAAAAACCGCAAGGTGCCTCACGCCATCCAGATTCAAAAAAATAGCCGTCGTGGTGAAATTGGTAGACACGCTATCTTGAGGGGGTAGTGGCGAAAGCTGTGCGAGTTCGAGTCTCGCCGACGGCACCAAACAAAACAGCTTGCACGGGTTCAATCCGTCAGGCAAAACGCTGGTCAGAATGCCAAGATGAACCTCGATCAATATCTGCCTGTCCTGTTGTTCATTCTGGTTGGCATTGGCGTGGGTATCGTCCCTCAGGCTATCGGCTACGTCCTCGGCCCCAACCGGCCCAACGCGGCCAAGAATTCCCCGTATGAATGCGGCTTTGAGGCGTTTGAAGACGCCCGCATGAAGTTTGACGTGCGTTACTACCTGGTGGCCATCCTCTTCATCCTTTTTGACCTGGAGATTGCCTTCCTTTTCCCCTGGGCTGTCGCGCTCAAGGAAATCGGCCCGCTGGGTTTTTGGTCGGTGATGGTCTTCCTGGCCATTCTGGTTGTGGGCTTTGTCTACGAGTGGAAAAAGGGTGCCCTTGATTGGGAATGACATGCCAATGTTTCGGGAGCAAAACGATGGCCATTGAAGGCGTTTTCAAAGAAGGGTTCATGACCACGTCGTACGACTCGGTGATGAACTGGGCCAAAACCGGCTCGCTGTGGCCCATGTCTTTTGGTCTGGCCTGCTGCGCGGTGGAGATGATGCACGCAGCGGCCGCCCGTTACGACATCAGCCGCTTTGGCGCAGAGGTGTTTCGCGCCAGCCCCAGGCAGTCTGACCTGATGATCGTGGCCGGCACCCTGTGCAACAAGATGGCACCGGCATTGCGCAAGGTGTATGACCAGATGTCCGAGCCACGCTGGGTCATCAGCATGGGCTCGTGCGCCAACGGCGGCGGCTACTATCACTACAGCTATTCGGTGGTGCGCGGCTGCGACCGCATTGTGCCGGTGGACGTGTACGTGCCGGGTTGCCCGCCCACGGCAGAGGCATTGCTGTACGGCATCATCCAGCTACAGCAGAAAATCCGCCGCACGCAGACCATTGCGCGCGCTTGAAAGTTCATTGATGACTGTTTTTGCTGTTGAGCCCGAAGCGCTGAAAACCACCATCGCC
>JANMVO010000492.1:0-6465 GCA_031392805.1 Rhodoferax sp.
TGACCGCGACGGCTACCTGTTTTTCCCCGGCCTCTTTACCCCCGAGGAAACCAAAAATCTCACCGACGCCGTGCCCGAACTTTACGAGCGCCGCGAAGACTTCAACGTGCGTGAAAAAGGCAAAGACGCAGTGCGCACCAACTTCGCTGCACACCTTTACAGCAAGCCCTTTGCCAAGCTGGCGCAGCACCCGCGCATGATCGAACCGGTGGAAGAACTGCTGGGCGAAAAGCTCTACATGCACCAGTTCAAAATCAACGGCAAGATGGCGTTTGAAGGCGATGTCTGGCAGTGGCACCAGGACTACGGCACCTGGCTCAATGACGACCTGATGCCGACCGAGCGCGCCATGAACATCGCGATTTTTCTGGATGACGTGACCGAGTACAACGGCCCGTTGATGCTGATCCCCGGCAGCCATAAAAAGGGCGTGGTCGATGCCAAGCATGACCTCACCACCACCAGCTACCCGCTGTGGACCGTGGACAATGATTTGATCCGCCAACTGGTGCAGCGCGGTGGGGGCAAAAATGGCGGCATTGTCTCGCCCAAAGGGCCGGCCGGTTCGATGATACTGTTCCACTCCTGCCTGGTGCATGCGTCAGGCAGCAACATGTCGCCGTTCAACCGGGTCAGCGTGTACTTGAGCCTCTGCGCGGTCAGCAACCATATTCGCCGTTTCAAGCGCCCGGAGTACATTGCGCACCGCGACTTCACCCCCATCACGTGCCTGCCAGATGATTGCCTGGTGCGGGACTATCCGGTCAATCTGCCTTGGAAAGATGGCGTGCCTGCCACGGCGATGCAGACCTCGATGGACGCGATTGCAGACGAGCGTAAAGCGGCTTGACATAATTCACAAACCTCTCCCATGAATCCTCTCCCATGAGTCTTTACACAAAACTTCAGCAACGCGCGGCGGACCACAAACCCGTGCGCATTGGCCTGATTGGCGCCGGCAAATTCGGCTCGATGTACCTGGCGCAAATCCCCAGAACACCCGGTGTGCACTTGGTGGCGATTGCCGACCTGTCACCGGATGCAGCCCGCGTCAACCTCGCCCGTGTCGGGTGGAAACCGGAGCAGACCCAGGCAGAATCAGCGCAAACAGCTCTTAAAACAGGAGCCACCTGGATCACCGAAGACTGGCGCGCCGTGGTCACGCATCCGCAAATCGACATCATTGTGGAGTGCACCGGCAACCCGGTAGCGGCGGTGGAGCACTGCCTTCTGGCGTTCAAGCATGGCAAACACGTGGTCAATGTCACGGTCGAAGCCGATGCGTTCTGCGGCCCCTTGCTGGCGCGCAAAGCGGCTGAAGCAGGCGTGGTGTATTCGCTCGCCTTTGGGGATCAACCCGCCTTGATTTGTGACCTGGTGGACTGGGCGCGCACCTGTGGCTTCCCTGTGGTGGCAGCGGGCCGCGGCCACAAATGGCTGCCGCATTTCAGCGAATCGACACCCGACACGGTCTGGGGCAACTACGGCCTCACGCCAGAGCAGGCCGAGCGGGGCGGGCTCAACCCAAAAATGTTCAACAGCTTTCTGGATGGCTCCAAACCGAGCATCGAATCGACCGCCGTGGCCAACGCCACCGGCCTGACTGTGCCGAGCAACGGCCTGCTGTATCCGCCGGCCAGCGTGGAAGACATCCCGTTTGTGACGCGGCCGATCAGCGAGGGCGGTGTGCTGGAGCGCAAGGGCATGGTTGAAGTCATCTCGTCCCTGGAAGCCAATGGCCGCCAGATCCCCTACGACATTCGCATGGGCGTGTGGGTGACGGTGGAGGGCGAGACCGAGTACATCCGCAATTGTTTTGAGGAGTACAACGCCCACACCGACCCCAGCGGGCGCTATTTCACGCTGTACAAACGCTGGCATCTGATCGGGCTGGAGGTTGGCGTCTCGGTTGCGTCAGTCGCCCTGCGGGGTGAGCCCACTGGCGTGGCCACTTGCTGGAACGCCGACGTGGTGGCCACCGCCAAAAAGGATTTGAAGCCGGGTGACATGCTCGATGGCGAAGGCGGCTACACGGTTTGGGGCAAGCTGTTGCCTGCGCAGACGTCGGCACAGATGGGCGGCCTGCCCTTGGGGCTGGCGCATCAGGTCAAGGTGGTGCGAGCCGTCAAAAAAGGCCAGAGTCTGAGCTGGGCCGATGTGGCGATGGACACGTCAACCCCGGCGTACAAGGTTCGGCGGGAGATGGAGGGCATGTTTGCGCCAGAGCAGATGCTGAAATAGCGGCCTTTCACACCCGCACCACCGGAAACGGCGGCAGCCCGGCCAAAATATCCTTGCCGTAACGCGTCGTACCCAGGCGGGTGTCACACACCGTGATCACCGCCCGGTCGGTCACGGTGCGCACACCACGTCCGGCCCACTGGGCCAGCTTCATCGCAGCGCGTGGCACCGAAATCTCCTTGAACGGGTCGCGCCCCTGGGTGCCCAGCCACTCGGCCAGCGCTTCTTCCACGGGCGAGTTGGGCGGCGTGAAAGGGAGTTTGTCGATCAGCACATGCTCACATAACTGGCCGGGCAGGTCGATCCCTTCGCCGAACGACTGCAAGCCAAAGATGATGCTGCGCTGGGCATTTGAGACGCGCCGGCCATGCTCTTTCAACAATTCTGTGCGCGAGCGGGCACCCTGCATTTGCACCTGCCCGGCCAGGTCTTTGGGCAGCGCTGCATGGCACGCCAGCATCTGCCGTCTCGAGGTGAACAGCACCAGTTGGCCATGCTGATGGGCGCGCAGCAGCGCGGGCAGCGTCTGGCACAGCTCGTCTGAGAACCCGGCGCTCTTGGGCGAGTGCTTCATCGCCGCAATGCGCAGTTCACCCTGGGTGGCGTAGTCAAACGGTGATTCAACCACGAGGGCGCGACGCCCGGAGAAGCGGTTCATGCCGCTCAAGCGGTCAAAGAAATCGAAGCTGCCGCACGCCGTCAACGTGGCCGATGTGCAGACTGCCGCGCTGACGCTTTTCCACAATCCGCGTGACAAGAGCTGGGCCGCCGTCATCGGGCCGGCGCACAGCCAGACATCCGGGGTTGCGCTGCCTGCATACTCAACCCACTTGGCCCACGGAACTTTGTCGTGCGTGGCCCAGGCACGGAACAATTTCTCGAGCGTGTCCAGTCTTGAGCGGTAAACGCCCAGTTCCACACCGGCGCGGGTTCTCTCTTCGCGCTCGGCCGGCGACAGGGACTCGTCGCTGTCCATCAAGGCCGCTGCAATGCCGGCCACCACATCGGCAATCGCGTGGATGATCGTGGCCAGCTGCTCGCATTCAGGCACAAGCTCGGCCGGAATACGCCCTTGACTGAACCGGTAAACCGTCTGGTCTGCGCTGACCAGCTGCGCCTGCGCCTCATAACTCTCCAGAATGGCGAGCTTGTCAGTGCATTCAGTGATGATTTGGGCCAAGGCGACCGGGTCCGGGCGGGTCGATGCGGGCAGCCCCCGGCCATGGCGCAGGGCCACGGTGCGCAGGCTGGCGAGCAGTTTGACGCTGGCCCCCAAGCGGGCCCGGTAAGAGAACTGGTCGCCGGCGATGGCGGGCAGGTGATGGGCTTCATCGAACACAAACAGGGTATTGCCGGGGTCGATCAGCGTGCTGTCGGTTTGCAGGGTTGCCAGAATCAGCGCGTGGTTGGCAACCTGCAGCGTGGCCGTCGCGGCCTGGCGGCGGGCTTTGAAGAACGCGCAGCCCTTGAAAAATTCACATTTGCCACCGTTGCAGGCATTGGCGCTGGCCTGCACCTGGCGCCAGTCTTCCGGGTCGGGCTGTTTCTCCAGGCTGTCAATATCGCCGTCCCAGCTGCCAGAGCTGAGGTTTTTGGAAGCAAATTTGAACCAAAGCAAGGCTTCTGCGTGATCGCGTGAGAGGCCATTGGGCGCCCAGCGGACGTCTGGAAATGCCTCCTGCAACTCGTCCATGACCAGCGTGTCTTGCGCGTCGCCAAGGATGGCAGCTTCCAGACGGCTTTCGCAGACATAACGACCACGGCCTTTGAGAATGTCAAAGCGCAGCCCGGGAATGATTTCGGCCAGGCGCGGCAGGTCTTTGTTGAAAAGCTGTTCTTGCAGCGCCACGGTGGCCGTGGACACGATGACCGTCTTTTTCAGCAATTCGGACGCCACGATGGCCGCCAGGCAATAGGCCACGGTCTTGCCGGTGCCCGTGCCGGCCTCCAGTTGGGCCAGGTTGTTGCCCAGGCGACTTTCGTCTTCAGGGGCTTTGGCAGACAGGAAAGTCAGCAGCGCCGCATGCATCATCTGATATTGACCCGGCCGGGCGATGAAGCCTGGCCAGGATTTGGCAACCTCGGCGTATAAAACTTCTAGGCGGGCGCGGGCTTGCGCCAGCACTGCGGGGTCCAAGCCTTGGGTTTGGGCGTGCGCCGGCTGACACTCAGGCAATTGCGGGGCAGAACTCATCAGGTCGATTATGGGTGACGGCGCGCCCCATCTTACGCAAAGCCGCCTTGCTGACCCATAACCCGTGCGTGATGTCCAAGCGCAAATTGCACATACCAATCCAGGCAAGCCGGGTTGGCCATGGCCTCTTTGTTGATGACTTTCTCGATCGGCTGGCCCAGCATCAGTTTCTTGACCGGCAGCTCCTGCTTTTTGCCTGACAGCGTGCGCGGAATCTCGGCCACAGAGAAGATGTCATTGGGGACAAAGCGCGGGCTCAATGCCGTCTTGATCGCGTTGTTGAGTTTGGCGCGCATGGCGTCATCCAGCGGTACGCCCTCGCGCAGCACCACAAACAGCGGCATATAGCTGTCACGGCCCAGGTACTCTAGGTCAACCACCATGCTGTCAAGCACTTCGGGCAGGGCTTCAATGGCGCTGTACAGCTCGCTGGTGCCCATGCGCAGGCCGTAGCGGTTGATGGTGGCGTCGCTGCGGCCATAGATGACGCAGCCGCCGTGCGCATTGATCTTGAGCCAGTCGCCGTGGCGCCAGGGCGCAGAATTTCCATCTTTGCCGGGGTACATGTCGAAGTAGCTCGACAGGTAGCGCTGGTTGCCCGTGTCGCCCCAAAAATACAGCGGCATGGAAGGCAGGGGCCGGCTGCAGATCAGCTCGCCCACTTCGCCAATCACCGGCTCGCCCTGCTCGTTCCAGGCTTCAACGGCGCAACCCAGCAGGCGGCACTGCATTTCGCCCGGCACCTGTGGCAAGTCGCGGTTGCCGCCGATAAACGCGCCGGCAAAATCTGTTCCGCCGGAAATATTGCACCACCAGATGTCGCCCCTTGGTTCGCCCCCACGTTCGTCCACTGGGTGTGGCTGTCTGAGCAGGCCGCTGCCAGAATCAGCGTCCCTTCGCCCCGTGCTGTCCGGCGCAGACAGGCCCGGCGCTGCGGGGCTCAACCCCTCCTCGGGGGCTAATTTTTCCAGGGGCGGCGCGTCGAAAAATTGCCTTGCTCTCAGACGCGCAAACTGCGCCGTCCCCCAGTTCTGCGTGTCTTCACTCAAGGGCGAGCCGGTGGTGCCCAGAGCGCGCACGCTGGCGAGTTGGGGGAACTGCGACAAGTCCACACCGGCCTTCATGCAGTTGGCAAAGTAGGCCGCACCCGCGCCGTAAAACGTCACTCCAAGCTCGGCGGCGAAGCGCCACAGCGTGGTCCAGTCGGGCGGTATTTTCCCCCCGGACTCATCCACCGTTCTGCCACCGGGGTTGCCGTCAAAAATGCAGCAGGTGGTGCCAAACAGCAGGCCGCTGATTTGGGCGTTCCACATGACCCAGCCGGTCGAGCTGTACCAGTGGAAACGCTCGCCCCATGAATTGACGTCATAACTGCAGCCGAAGTCGTTGTGCAGACCCTGGCCCACCATGGCGACGATCACGGTGCCACCGTGGCCGTGCACGATCGGCTTGGGCAAGCCGGTGGTGCCGCTGGAATAGACAATCCAAAGCGGCTGGTCAAACGGCAGCCAAACTGGCTCAAACGCCTCTGTTTGAGCATCGTTTCTGGCTGTAGCCCTTGTAAATAGTGCGTTAGTAGCTACTATTTTCATACTATTTGGATCAAGACCGAGGTTGTCATGGAGGATCAGGTGTTGCACGCTGGGCAGCGCGGCGCACAGCTCGGCCACCACCGCCCGCCGGTCAAAGTCGCGCCCGCCATAGGTGACGCCATCACAGGCAATCAGCACCTTGGGCTCAATCTGTTTGAAGCGGTCCAGCACCGCGTTCGAGCCCATGTCGGGCGCGCAGATGCTCCACACGGCACCGATGCTGGCACAGGCCAAAAACGCGACCATGGCCTCGGGAATATTCGGCAGGTAAGCGGCCACGCGGTCGCCGGGTTGCAGGCCCTGGGCGCGCAGGTGCAGGGCCAAGGACGCGACCTGCTGGCGCAGTGCGGGCCAGCTCAGTTCTTTGGCTGGCGTTTTGCCAAGGCTCTTTTCGTTGTGGCTGATGATGGCGGCAAAGCCGGCGGCGTGTGCCGCATC
>JANMVO010000508.1:0-11103 GCA_031392805.1 Rhodoferax sp.
CTATGAGGATGCGGCCACCGGCATGCTGACCGTGATCACCCGCATGGCTCCCGGCTCTTTCATCCCATTGCACACGCACACCGAAGTCGAGCAGACCTATGTGATGGAGGGCAGCCTGGAAGATGAGCAGGGCGCGGCCACCGCAGGCAATTTCGTCTGGCGTCCGGCGGGCAATACCCACATCGCCCACGCACCCAAGGGCTGCCTGTCGATCTCATTTTTCATCAAACCCAACAAATTCTTCGACGACGTGCTGTGGTTTAACGAACTGGACACAAAAACCTGAGGCTTGGCTTGCCGCCTTCGCGGGAATGCAGCGTCGTCTCAAACTGCCCCATACATCGCTCCCGGCCACGCCGCAAGCAAGCCCCGCCTCACACTGCCAAAATGGGAAAGCAGTAACCGGCCTGCGCAGCAAGCCTGACGGTTCCGACACAACTTTACAACGCCATCACGACAGAGACTGGAATAGAAATGACAAATCACGCCATGCAACTCCATCTGGCAACGGTCGATAAAAGCAGATTCGACGCGGTCCCCGCCGTACCTGATTTAGGGCACATTGCGCCGGACTGCGCGGGACTGAATTTTTACGGGATCGACCCCAGCTTTCAGGCATCGCTGCGCGTCAATGTGGCGCCTGAAGTGCTTCGGCATTTTGAGCCCTGGCTCCAGCGGCTTGGGGCGGTGGCCGGCAATGAGCTGGACAGCCTGGCACGGCTGGTGGACCGCAATCCCCCGTCACTTGAGCCGCGCGACCGGTTTGGCCGCGATCTCGACACAATTGTTTATCACCCCGCGTATCGCGAGATGGAGAAGATCGGGTTCGAAGATTTCCAGCTTCATTCGATGTGCCACAAGCCAGGCGCGCTGGGCTGGGACGGCACTGCACCTCAAGCGATGAAGTATGCGTTTCAGTACCTGTTCATCCAGTCTGAATTTGGCATGATGTGCCCGCTGAGCATCACGGATGCGACGATTCAGGTCTTGAAAACGTTCGCAAGTGAAGAACTCAAGAACTACCTGCTGCCGAAGATGCTGGCGCCCAGCTTGAAAGACCTCTGGAAAGGCACACAGTTCATGACCGAGCGGGCTGGCGGCTCCGACGTGGGAACCCTTGAAACCGTTGCGCGCAATGAAGGTGGTGTCTGGCGCCTTTATGGCGATAAATGGTTCGCATCCCACACCGACGCGCATATCGCCTTGATTCTTGCGCGGCCCGAGGGTGCGGTGGACGGCATCCAGGGCGTTGCGATGTTCGCCCTGCCGCGGTATTTGCCAGATGGCACGCGAAACAAATACAGAATTGTCAGATTGAAAGACAAGCTGGGGACCAAGTCTTTGGCCTCTTGTGAAATTGTTCTTGAGGGTGCCGAAGCCTACCTGGTGGGACGCGCCGATCAGGGCATCAAGCAGATGATGGAGCAGGTCAACATGTCGCGGCTGTCGCACGGCGTTCGCGCGGCCGGCCAGATGCGCCGCTGCTACAACGAAGCGATGCAGGTTGCCAGAAACAGAAACGCTTTTGGTGCCAAGATCATCGATCATCCGCTGCTGCGGCGTCAGGTCATGAAGATACTGGTTCCTGCGGAACAGGCGCTCGCCCTGTCAATGCTGGCGGCGAAATACATGGACCTGGCGCGTGCCGGCGATGAACAAGCCTCGCAGCTCATAAGAATTCTTACACCGCTCATAAAATTCCGGGCTTGCCGCGATGCCATCTCGGCTGCCCGCGCCTCGATGGAGACCCGTGGCGGCAATGGCTACATTGAAGAGTGGGTCAATGCCAGGCTGGTGCGGGATTCGCACATCGGCGTTCTTTGGGAAGGCACGAGCAACATCAATGCGATCGATGTCGTCAGGCGTGCCGTAGGCAAAGCCCGGGCGCATGAAACACTGCATGCCCTGCTGCAGGAAAAAGTCAAGCACTCCACCAGGCTGCCGCAAGCCTTCAGGCAACGGCTGCTGCAGGTTGTGAACAAGAGCTTCCAATTTATTTCCGAAGTTGCCGCCGCGCCTGGGAGTGAGCATATGGCCCGGCAAGCGACCACCGCTTTTTACAATGCTGCAAGCGCTGTTGTACTGGCATGGGAGAGCACGCAGGACCATGGCGATCCGCGCAAGCTTCTCATCAGCCGCTTTGTGCTTGAGCACCGGCTGGAGCCGGTAGATCCCCTGGCACCGCCGGACGGTGAGTGGGAGCATGCTGCGTATTCCATTCTCTTTGCGCAAGACGGCGAGGCAACCCTTGCAGACACTGTGGCGCTGGCATGCCGTTAAGTGCGAATCCGCATCGCAACTTGACGTCGGTCTTGATGGGGCCTTTCGCGACCCAAATCCTGGCCGACTATGGTGCTGACGTCATCAAGATTGAAAGTGAAGAGGGCGATCTGCTGCGCCTGGCCGGGGCCATGCGCAATCCCAAGATGGGATCTTTGTTCATGCAGAGCAATCGCAATAAGAGAAGCGTCGTGCGGTAGTTGTCAAGCCATGCCTTTATTTGATTTCGCCAACCGAATGAATGCCTGCAACACCCATTTTTTTATGGAGCGCGAAGCGCGATGAGCCAACTTGTATCCCTTAAGGCCAGGGAAATGATCACACGGGACGGGACACCTATCCATACTCAGGCACACTTATGAACTCGCCAGAGCCCCTGCACTTCTATTTCGATTTCATTTCGCCCTTTGGCTATTATGCGTCGCTGCGAATCGATGCCTTGGCAGCCCGCCATGGCCGAGCGGTCAATTGGCACCCCATGCTGCTCGGGGTCTCCGTCCTGAAGGTGATGGGCTTGAAGCCCTTGCTCGACACCCCGCTCAAAGGCCCATACACCGCCCGCGACATGAAGCGTTATGCGCGGCTGCATGGCATCACGCTGGGGCGCGAGCCGGATGCGCCACTGATGAACCCGCTCACACCCGGCAGAGCCTTTGCCTGGGCCAAACGCCATCATCCGGATGCCGCGAAAACCCTGGCGCAATCGATGCTGCACGCGTACTGGCATGACGGTGTTGACCTGTCTGACCCTGCAGCCCTTGCCACTATTTCTCTACCAGATATGATTTCAGGAGCAAAACTGGTTGAAGCCGTGCAAGGCCCTGAGGCCGCACAATTGCTGCGCGACGAGGTGGATGCGTCTTTGAAAGCCGGTGTTTTTGGCTCACCCACGGTGGTTGTGGACAGTGAAATGTTTTGGGGTGTGGACAAGCTGGCGCAGGTTGAGATTTGGCTGGAACGCGGCGGGTGGTGAGGCAAAATCAATCGTGGACACAAACCTGCTCCCTGCCCTGGTCCGCTGCGCCTTGATCAGGCAGTGAACACAAACCGGACCTCGTGCGCCACCGCGATGGCAGTCAGCCGCCGACGCACATCGGCCTTGATGGCGTCCGATTCGCCACCCGAAATCCGGATCACCGCCACCTGGCCGCCGGTCCGGTCTTCGCCGAGAACGCAAACAGAACGCCCAGGCGCAACGCCTTCCAGCATCTCGGCCAGCTTGACCTCAATCGCCTTGAGCCGCAGCGCGGGTTTGAAGATTTTGCCGATGGCCGTCATCGGCATCGCGTCCAGGATGGTGACGCGTTTTGGCACGGCGAGGCGCTCGTAGACTGCTGAAGCAACCGAGCGCAACAGTTCCTGTGAGTCAATCACAGCACCCGGCTTCAAAGTCACAAACGCCATCGGCAGTTCGCCCGCGTAGGCATCAGGCTCGCCCACCACGGCGCACAGCGCCACGGCAGGGTGCGCAAGGAAGGCCTCTTCGACCAGGCCGGGGTCAATGTTGTGCGAGCCGCGAATAATCACGTCTTTGACGCGGCCTGTGATGTGGATGCAGCCCCTTTTGTCGTCATTTTCTTCGCTGTTTCCGTCACCATTTCCTTCGACATGTCCGTCAATACGGCCCAGGTCGCCAGAAATCAGCCAGTGCTCCCCATTGACCAGCGTCTCAAACATGCCAGCATTTTGGGCGGCATCGCTGTAGCCTGGGCTGACGTGCGGGCCGCGTATGACGACGATGCCGGTTTCACCAGCGGCGCAGTCTTCAGCCAGACAGGCCGCGCCATCGCGCCACGGCACCACGCGCACTTGCGTGAACGGCAGGCGCAGGCCCACGGAGCCGGGCACGCGGGCAGCCGCCGCCGGCTCTATCGCCACCAGCCCAGCGCACTCGGTCATGCCCAGAATGTTGCGCACCGGGATGTTGAGTTTGCCCTCGAACTGCGCCGCGAGTTCACTGGGCAACGGCGAGCCGCCGGTGTAAGCCACCTCGATCGACGCCATATCCGCATCCACCGGCAGGTTGACAAGCGTTGCCAGTAAGGTGGGCACGCAGGCCAGCGCGGTGACTTTTTCGCGCTCACAAAACTTCCAGTAGTTTTTCACAAACGCGGCGTTGCGCATGCCGCTCAAGGTCGGCAAGACCTGCGTTGCGCCGATAGAGAGCAGCGCAAGCCCATAGACAAACGCGCCCGCCACATGAAACAGCGGAAAGCCGTTGAACTCAACCGTGTGTTCATCAAAGCCGTAAAACAGCGGTGCCAGCGTGCTGGTATGCACCTCGTTGCCGTGCGTGTGCAAGGCAAGCTTGGGCGCGCCTGTGGTGCCACCGGTGTGGAAGCTGGCGCAGATGCGGTTGGTGAGATTGCCGGGCTGACTGCCAGATTGACGGGTTGATGCAGGGTCTGATATTCGGCCCGCTGGATGGCCGGCGTCAGAAGCCGTATATTGCTCTATATTAGATAGCATATCATGCACTAGGGACGAGGGCTGGAGCGCGATTTCATCCTGAAAAATTGCTGCACCTGGGACCACAGCGTGCCCGGCATCGTCAACCACGCGAATCTGCAAAACTGGCAGCGGGCAAAGCGCCCTCACCTTCTCCACCGTGGGCCAGAGATTGAGTTCATCGTTCGGCCCCAGCGCCACAATCAATTTGGCGTTGGAGGCTTTCAACAATGCAGCGATGTGATCGGGTTGCAGCAGAAAATTGATCGGGCAGGCGCGCCCTGCCACCTGCGCGCCCCACAGCGCATATTGCGTCTCGGGGATGTTGGGGGCGAGGATGGCGACGGCGTCATCCGGCCCTACGCCGAGCGATCTGAACAGGTTGGCGCTGCGGTTGATCTGCATGATCAACTCGGCGTAGGTGACGCAGCGCGCAGGCGTGGCCAGGTCACCATCGGGCAAATACCGAAACGCCTGGCGCGCGGGAAACCTTGCTGCTGCGCGGAAAATCAACTCGTAAGTGGACTGCGCGGGCACGATCAATTCGTAGGGCTGCGCCTCCAGCGCTTCAATGTCGCTCAGGTTTCGAATAGGCATCTGGCTCATCGAGTAACTATAGCCTTCGGCCCCTGCGGTCCAAGGTGGAAGAGATTCCGGTAATTTGAAGGCCTTGAGCGTGGATTGATGGAACTTTATAGCGGCATCAAGTCGCTGTAGGCTGTCACTGCGCCCTGCTGCTCGGCAACCAAAGCGGCCAGCGCGTCTGGGGGAATAGGCCGGGAATACAGGAAACCTTGCATGTTGTGACAACCCAGTTCGACCAGAATATCTCTCTGCTCGGTGGTTTCGACACCCTCTGCAATGATTTCAAGCGCCAGATTTTGCGCCAGGGCGATGGTGGTCCGCACAATCGCTGTGGCGGTGGCATCACCTGACATAGCCTGCACAAAGCTTTGGTCGATCTTGATTTTGTGAACCAGCATGCGCGACAGGCTGGCCAGGCCGGAAAAGCCGGTGCCGAAATCGTCCAATGCCATTCGCACACCGAGTTGATTGAGTTCTTTGAGGTTGTCGAGAAGGGTTTCGTCGGGTTCCATCATGATCGATTCGGTCACTTCCAGCTCAATGGCATCGGGCGTCAGGAGGAAGGAACCAAGCAGCTCACGCAGTTGCCGCCCGAATGTTGCCTCTTTGAGCTGGGCCACCGACACGTTGACAGCCACCCGCGAGATCGGGCAACCGGCATCGCGCCAAGTGGCGATTTGCCGGCAAGTTTCCTGCAAGACCCATTGACCCAGCGGCACGATCAGGCCCGCGTCTTCTGCTATCGCTATGAAGTGCGCTGGAGAAAGCAGGCCGCGCGCGGGATGCTGCCAGCGGATCAATGCCTCAGCGCCAATCAGTTCCGGCGGCTCACCGACGCGGTACTGCGGCTGGTAGTGCAACACAAATTCCTGATGGCGCAGCGCCATGCGCAACTCGCCCTCAATTTGCAGCCGGGCATCAGCATGATGTGCCATGCTGGCAGTGAATACCCGCACGTTGTTGCGTCCTGCCTCTTTGGCCTGGTACATTGCCATATCGGCTTGCTTGACCAGAGTCTGGAGTTCTTGACCATCGTCGGGATAGGTGCTGATGCCAATCGATGCCGAAATATGCAATTCGCGTCCATGAATCAAAACCGGCTGCTCAATGACAGCAAGCAATTTTTCTGCAATTTGACGGGTATCGCTGGCCGCGCCAAGATTCGACAGCACAATCGCGAATTCGTCCCCGCCAAGCCGGGCAATCAAGTCCGTCTCACGCAGGGTTGTGCGCAGGCGTTGCCCCAGCACTTTCAGGAGTTCGTCGCCGACAGCGTGGCCCAGGGAATCATTGACGTGCTTGAATCGATCCAGATCGACAAACAGAAATGCCAGGCCACTGTGCAAGCGCCGGGCCTGCGCAATCAGGGCTTCGGAGCGCACCCGGAACAGCGAGCGATTGGGCAGGCCAGTCAGGGTATCGTAATAGGCTGCGGTGTGGGCTTTGTCCCGCGCCACCACCAGTTCCAAGTTGGTCTCGCGCAGCGCCGTGGCACGTTCCAGCAGGCTGACACGCATCGATTCAAGATCCCTGGAGAGGCTCGCGACTTCACCGATGGACGATTTAACCAGCAGTGATTCGGTCATACCCCCGGCGGCAACCGCGCGCGCCGCCTGGCTTAACTGCCTGAGAGAACGGGTCAGGCGCGAGCCGGCAGTGGCCACCAGGCCCAGCACCACGATGCTCCACAACAAGCCAACGTAGAGCAGCGAGCGGGCGATTTGTCCCAGGCGAGCCTTGACGGGTGTCTCGTCAAACCCAAGCCGCAAGTTGCCAGCAGCGCCTGCGCGGATCTGAACTGAATAGGTTTGGTCGCCATGCTCGCCAAATTTAAAATCTTCGATGAAATTCTGGGCCACGCAGGTCGATGGCGGGCCCACAGTTTTTCCGTCGGCAGTGAGCAGGTTGGCTCTGCATAACGCACCCGACAGCACCCAGTCATCCAACAGCGCAAGCCCGGCGGCCGGACTCGGGCTGGACTCCAATCTACGGGCGTACTGCATGGCATCACGGCGCGCGTAATCTACAAAGCTGTCATGCAGCTCAATTTCGATCAGGCGATAGACCGCCCACAGTGCAACCGGGCTGAGGATGAGCTGAATCGCCGTAAGCGCGATAAGCAACTGGCCGGCAAACCCGTTGGCGAATTGCCTCATGAGCCGGTATCCCATAGTGCGCCAATGATCTTGATACCCGCTGCCTTGCGCGCTTCGTCCTCGGGCAAATAGCTGACAGCAAATGGATTCGCCAGCAAGGATTGCGTCACACTCGCCACATTCGCACCTTCCTCCGGTCTTGAACGGCCTGATCGAAACGTATGCGCGACGATCTGGCGCTCGTACGCCTGCAAAGACATGAACAGAACTTTTTGCAGAAAAACCTCCTGGGCTTGACGCTCGGTGTAGCGCAGGGGCAATATCGCCTGTCCCGCCACAGCAACCGGCACGCCCAGGTACAGACGCCGCACTTCCGATGACGCCAGCGCCTCAACCGGTGAATGGCTGCTGGTCACCAGTACCAGGCGCATCCTGTCTGACTGCGCTGCGACCCGGCTCACAAACGCGAGCGATGCAAACACAACCAGCATCGGTAGCAGCAGGCGCAGGTAACGTCGCATGGCCAGCATCATTTGAACACCGCACTCCATTGCAGCAGAATCCGGGTGAGGAGCGAGTCGTCGCGGCGAATGCTGGCCGCATACTCCATTGTGATGGCCTGGCCGGGCATGAAATCCCAGCGCAAGCCAATCACGTCGGTGGCTTTGGGGAAGTGGGGGAACAAGGCCAGATACGGGTCGCTGGGGTTGCTGCGGGAACGCTCAAACCTGGCGTAGGCGGTGATTGGTTCGCGAATGCGGTATTCGCTGAACAAACCAGGCATTGAATTTGTCACTGCGCACCGGGCCGCCCAGACTGCCGCGATTGCAGACGTCAAACCATTCGCCAAAGATTCGGGTTTTGTCGCCGCTCAACTGAGCGTAAACCCCGAGCAGTGATTGGCTGAAATCGCCAACCATCGGGTCGGTGACCGGAATGTCGCCCATCGTCGCGAATACGCCCGCCTGGGTGCCACCGGTTTCATCGGGCTTGAACCCGACGCGAGTGGTAAATAGGGCCTTGCCGGGCACACTGGTTTTCAAGATCGGGAACGACAGGAGGGCGTCGCCCAGCGCTGGCCCCCGCGCGAAACCAATTTCATAGTTGACGGCACCCATGCCGACAGCGCGGCTTCCTTCCCACAACAAACCAGTGAGATGCATCGGCAGAACGCCGCCGCCGACAGACAAGCCACCACCGCCGTCTTCATACGCCACGATGTGCGGGCGTGAGATTGATGTTTGCAGATAAGCGCCGTGATGATGCTCAATGTTCCAGATGCCTGCCGGATTGTGAAAACGCCCCAGCCAAAGGGTGTTGCGCGTATCAAATTTATAGCCGAACTGAAAGCGCTCAATGTCTTTTTCAAAATTGCTGACCAGCATTTCGGTCAGAAAACGGAATTTTTCGCCATCGAACGAAATGAATACCGACGTGGCCAATTCGCGGCCAATGGCGTCAATGCGGTCAGGGGTCGATGGTTTGAGATCTCCCCTGTTATTGCCAAATATCGCGTGCGGGAACAACAGTGTCGAAGTGCCGCCAGGGCCGTGGTTTTGGTCGTGCTGCGCATTGGCCGACGCGGAAACCGCCAGCGCGGCGGTCGTCAGCAGAATCTGCAACTTGAGACAATGGCGTCGTGGCATCATGATGGCGTTCAAAAGCAGTATTCTAAATAGACTGATGAACAGTTCAAAAATGCTGTTATAGGTGTCAAGTCCCGCCGGTTTATAAACAGGCGGGACTTGACAATTAACTTCATTGCTGTGTGCTTTTTTTAATCTGGAATTTATAAAATTGCCTGTGCATTTCTGTGAATTAATAGCGCGCACATGTACCCGTCATAGGGTAAACCCTAATCTCTTTTTGCGACAGTCAGCCTACAGTCTTTGAACCCCTTCAACCTAGCTCTCACGATGAAAAACGCCACTTTTCCTTTTCCTTTTCCAGGTCTGACACTTGCCGCGCTGGCTGTCAGCCTTTTTTCAATCACAACGCTGACGGGCTGCGACAACCCGCCCGATACCGTCAAGATTGGTGTCGCCATGCCTTTGTCGGGCACCTTTGCGGTGATTGGCCAAGATTCTCTGAACGGCGTCAAGCTTGCCGTAGCCGAGATCAACAAGGAAGGATTTAAGATCAAGGGCAAGCCCGTCACCATCGAAATCATGGCGGTGGACGACCGCAGTGATCCGGCGACCGCCAAAGAGGTGGCTACACAGCTAGTTGAAGCCGGTGTAGTTGCCGTGATTGGCCACTTCAACTCAAGTACCAGCATCGCGGCCGCCCCGATTTATGCCGAAAAAAATATCGCCCAGCTGGCGATATCGTCCGACCCAAAATTCAACCAGCTCGGGCTGGCGACCACTTACCGTCTGAATGCCAACAACACGCTCCAGGCCAAAGCCATGGGCTCGTTTGCAGTTAACCAGCTCCGTGCCTCCAAATTTGCCGTTGTGGACGATGGCACCCCGGTAGGCAAAGGCCTGGCCGATGGCGCTGCGGAGGAGATCAAGGCGGCCAAAAAGGAGATCGCGATTCGTCAGTCCTTCGACCTCAAAACAGCCACCTTTGACGAATTGGCTGGCAAACTCAAAGCGGGCAACGTCGAGGTGGTCATTTCCACCCTGAGTGACTGGCAGGTTCTGGCGCTGCTCGATGCCCTTAAAAAGCTGGAATTTACCAGCGTCAGCATTCTGGGCAGCAACCTCTACAAGACTGTCACCATGCTCAAGGGCACCGGCGTGGTCAAAGGCCTGTACGCCACGTCGCCTACTCTGGAAGTCAAAGAGTTTTTGACGGGTCCGCAGTTTCTTGTCAAGTACCGCGCGGCTTTCAAGATGGAACCGGTTTACGGCCCTCACTACAACTACGATGCGGTGTATGTTCTGGCAGGCGCCATGAAACGGGCGGAATCCGCCAGCCCCAAAAAGATCACTGAGGCCCTGCGTACCCTGGACGGCTACGGCCCGGTAACGGGTTCCATGAAATGGGACGCTGTGGGCGAGCGACTCTATTCGGCGATAGGCGTTTACTCGGCACGCGCCGGCAGTTGGGAACTACAGATGCGCTCAGACAAATGGTAAGCCTGAAAAAATGCTTTCACCGGCTGATTCAAGTATCCGCGCGCGGGCCTTGCAGGGCGCATGCAAGGCGCGCTGAAAGCCTGGGTATCCCAGCCTCTGAGTGGGTTCGCGCGGGTACGGTTGCCCGGCCAGTTCACCCGCGTGATGTGCCCTTATTTAACGGCGATCAGATTCCAGTTAACTCAGCGTGCATGCGCCACGCCACTGATCAACGTCACTAAACCAATCCCTATGCCGAGCCATAGGATCTGCGCGGCTGTCTCTTTGGCCGACAGGCGCTTTTGCAATTGGGGAATCAGGTCGGCCAAAGCCACATAGATGAAGCTGCTGGAAGCCATCACTAAAAAGTATGGCAGGAAGTCGCGCAACTGCTCCACCAGCCAATAGCCAACCAGGCCGCCAATCGCGGTAACGGCCCCGGCCAGCGACACCTTGACCAGTGCCAGCGTGCGGTTGTTCGACCCCGAGCGCAGCACTATCAGATCTCCCATATGGTGCGGCACCTCGTGCACCAGCACGGCCAGTGCGGCAATCGCACCGAGGCGCATGTCGGCCATGAATGCCGACGCAATCAACATGCCGTCGCCAAAGCAGTGCACGCTGTCACC
>JANMVO010000532.1:0-2051 GCA_031392805.1 Rhodoferax sp.
TTTTAAACGACGCCAGGTAGGTGTCGTCATTCCACAGGTTGATGAAGTTCTCCATCCCCACCCATTCAACCTTGGTGCCAAACGCGTCAGACTGCTGGAACGACTGCAATAGCGCTTGCGCCGCCGGCCAAAAAAAGAAGATGCCAATCACCGCTACCTGCGGTGCAATCAGCACCCAAGGCAGCCAGCTGGACCGGAAGACGACTTTTTTATCCACGGGCTAATTTAATAAGGGCTCAATCAAAGGTTCACTCAAGACTCAGGCAAAATTCATTTGCTACTATAATAATATCTAACTATGCACTATACACAAGGGCTAGAGGCACTATTTATCACTAATTTTGTGAATCTGGGCCAATCAACGCGAATTTGAGCGAACTCAAGTCGATTTACGACTTGTTGGCCTTTTGAAAGCGCTCCAGCAGCTCGTTGCCGCGTTTGACGATGGAATCCAGCGCCTCTTTAGGTGCCTTCTTGCCGCCCCAGACCTGCTCCAGTTCTTCATCCTCAATGGTGCGAATCTGCACATAGTTGCCCAGCCGGATGCCGCGTGACTTGTCGGTGGTCTTGCGGATCATCTGGTTCACGGCGGTGTCGGTGCCTGGGTACTGCTTGTAAAAACCGGATTGTTCCGTCAGCTTGTAGGCAGCGGTGGTGATGGGCAGGTAGCCGGTGCGCTTGTGGCTGGCGGACTGCACCTCGGGGCTGGACAGGTAGTCAAAGAAAGCTGCTGCGCCCTTGTACTCGGCCGGTTTCTTGCCTGCCAACACCCACAGGCTGCCGCCACCAATGACCGTGTTTTGCGGCGCGCCGGGCACGTCCGGGTAGTAGGGCAGGGTGGTCAGGGCGTAGCCAAACTTGGCGTTCTTGGCGACATTGCCGTAAAAGCCACTTGAGGTGGTGAGCATGGCGCACTCGCCCGAAATAAAGCTGGCTTCGGGCACGTTGGCGCGGCCCTTGTAGACAAACAGGCCCTGCTTGGCCATGTTCGACAGGTTCTCGATGTGGCGCACGTGCAGGGGTGAGTTGACCACCAGGCGCGCATCAAGGCCTTTCATGCCGTTGCCCTTGGTCGCCAGCTCGGTGTTGTGCCAGGTGGAGAAGCTCTCCAACTGCGTCCAGCCCTGCCACGCGGTGGTGAACGGGCATTTGTGGCCGCTGGCTTTGAGCTTGGCGGCAGCCAACGCTACCTCGGGCCAGGTGGTGGGCGGTTTGGCCGTGTCCAGGCCAGCCGCCTTGAATGCATCCATGTTGATGTAGAAAATCGTGGTTGAGCTGTTGAACGGGAACGACAGCATCTGGCCGTTGGGCGCAGTGTAGTAGCCGGCCACGGCAGGCACGTAGACGCTGGGGTCAAACTTGTGGCCCGCATCTTTCATGACCTGGCCTACCGGCACGATGGCGCTTTTGCTGGCCATCATGGTGGCGGTGCCGACTTCAAACACCTGCAAAATCAGCGGTCCGCTGCCGGCGCGAAAAGCGGCGATGGCTGCGGTCATGGACTCGTCGTAAGTGCCCTTGAAAGTGGGCACGATTTTGTAGTCTTTTTGTCTGGCGTTGAAATCTTTGGCGAGGTCGTTGACCCATTCGCCGTTGACGGCGGTCATGGAGTGCCAGAACTGCACCTCGGTTTGGGCCTGGACCGGAAAAACGATGGCGATGGCGAGTGATGACGCGGCGAATTGCAATTTCATGAGATTTCCCAATACAGACAGTCATTCAGAATATCGATTTCACAAGACAACTTGATTAAACGGCTGTTTAAGGCAATTCACGCACGGGGATTTCCATTAGTTCCATCAGGTTGGCACCCGGTTTCCGTGCGGCTCGGTTCCCTTGGGGGCCATGTGTGAATGCTGCACTGCGGTAACATCCAATGCTGGCCATCTGGCACCCCATTGGCTGCACAAAACAACCCCGATGAACGCTCCGCTCAACCTCCTTGAATCTGCGCTATTGGCTGGCGACGTGTCGCAGCAGCACGAACGCATTCGCGAAATTCCCTACAACTACACCTCGTTTTCTGACCGGGAAATCGTCATTCGACTGCT
>JANMVO010000551.1:0-3237 GCA_031392805.1 Rhodoferax sp.
ACATTTTCCTACGCGCTGTCGTCTGCCACCGCCGCGTTTGCCGGCGCTTTGATTGCGCCGCTCACGCTGACCGGCGCGACCATGGGCGCAGTCTTGGGGCTCAAGGCGTTTGCGGTCGCCATTATTGGCGGCCTGACCAGCGGCCTGGGCATTATTGTTGGCGGCATCATTTTGGGGGTGGCTGAAACCACCACCGGCTACTACCTCTCCACCGGCTACAAGGACGTGCCCGGCCTGGTGCTGCTGCTGCTGGTGCTGGCGTTCAAGCCGGCCGGGCTGTTTGGCAAAACCGCCATCAAAAAAGTATAAAAAAACGAAAGTCTGAAGATGAATCGCAAGACTCTGATTGCTGCCGTGATTGGGCTGGCACTGCTGGCCGCAGCACCGCTGTTCACCAGCAACTCGTATTACATCCACATGATCGGCACGATCATGATTTACGCCATTCTGCTGTTCGGCCTGGACATTGTGGTCGGCTACACCGGCCAGGTATCCCTGGGCCACGCCGGCCTTTTTGGCGTGGGGTCGTACACGGCCGGCGTGCTGTTCATGAAGCTGGGCGCGCCGTTGTGGCTGATCATCCCCGCCAGCATTCTTGTCACCGCCGCTTTTGGGGCCTTGCTGGCGCTGCCGGCGCTGCGCGTGACGGGGCCGTATCTGGCCATGGTCACGCTGGCTTTCGGCACCATCATCCAGATCTTGATCAACGAGATGACATTTCTCACTGAAGGTCCGCTGGGCATCAAGATTCCCAAGCCTTCGATTGCCGGGCAACAGCTCAGTGAGCACGGTTTTTACTGGCTGGTGTTTGTGCTCATGGTGATCTCGCTGGTGGTGGTGCACCGCATTTTGCGTTCGCAATTGGGGCGTGCCTTTGAGGCCCTGCGCGGCAGTCCGGTGGCGTCAGATTGCATGGGCGTGTCGGTCTACCGCTACAAGGTTTATGCGTTTGTTATCAGCGCGGGCTTTGCCGGGCTAGCGGGCTGCCTGTATGCGTATTCAGAACAGTACATCTCGCCCAACACCTATAACTTCGAGTTGACGGTGCTGTTCTTGCTGGCGGTCATCATGGGCGGGCGCAAGACGCGCTCCGGTGCCTTGCTGGGCGCAGCGATCATCGTGATTTTGCCCAAGCTGCTGGACGATCTGGAGCTGTTTCGCATCGTTGCCTCAGGCCTCGCAATATTGATCCTGGCGGGAGCCGTGGTGGGTGTCGTGAGAAAAATCACCACGCCCAAAGACATGGCGATTCCGGTGGTCGGCACGCTGGCGCTGGCCGGCTTCGCGTTTTGGCTGCAGTCCATCACAGACTGGCGCTTGAGCATCTTCGGCCTGATGATTCTGTTCGTCGTGTACTACCTTCAGGACGGCATTGTGGGTTTCGTGCGCAGCCTGATCCATGTCCGCAAAACGCAGGACATGGACGCCGAGGCCATCGCGTCGGCTAACTCCGGGAAGGACGCCGTCATGGTGGCCGACAAAGCCGGTGCCAGCGAGGTCGGCCACGACCTGCTGGTGGCGCAGGGCGTGCTGATGCAATTCGGCGGTCTCAAGGCCATCAACAATGTTGACCTGCAGGTCAAACGCGGCACCATTCACGGCCTGATTGGCCCCAACGGCTCCGGCAAGAGCACCATGATGAACGTGCTGACCGGCATCTATGTGCCAACCGCCGGCAGCATTGAATTTGCCGGGCAATCGCTGGTAGGCCGCACCTCGTCAGACATCGCGCTGTCTGGCATTGCGCGCACATTTCAAAACGTGCAGTTGTTTGGCGAGATGACGGCGCTGCAAAATGTGCAGGTCGGCCTGCACCATACTTTTGCCAGCAACATCCTTGATGTATCGCTGCACACGTCGCGCTATAAACGTGAAGAAAAAGCGGCGGTCGAACGCGGGCTGGGGCTGCTTGATTTTGTCGGCCTGGGTAACCTGGCCACAGAAGAAGCCCGCAACCTGCCCTACGGCAAGCAGCGCCTGCTGGAAATCGCCCGTGCGCTGGCGCTGGACCCGCAACTGCTGCTGCTCGATGAGCCGGCCGCCGGCCTGACCGCGCCCGACATCAAGGAGTTGATCACCATCATCCGCAAAATCCGAGACCACGGCATCACCGTGATTTTGATTGAACACCACATGGACGTGGTGATGAGCATCTGCGACTCGGTGTCGGTGCTGGACTTTGGCCAGAAGATCGCCGAAGGCAAGCCTGCCGAAGTGCAGGCTGACGAAAAAGTGATCGAGGCTTACCTCGGTGGAACAGTCGCCGAATAAGAGGAAAACACCACCATGTTGAGTATCAAAAATCTAGAAGCCGGTTACGGCAAAGTCCAGGTGCTGCACGGTATTTCGATGGAGGTGCCCAAGGGCAAAGTCGTCACGCTGATTGGCTCCAACGGTGCCGGCAAAACCACCACCATGCGCGCGGTGTCGGGCATGATCAAGCCTACGGCGGGCGAGATCACCCTGCATGGCAAGCGCGTGGATGGCCTTGAGTCCTACACCATTGCCAAACAGGGCCTGGCGCATTCGCCGGAAGGCCGGCGCGTGTTTGCCACCATGACGGTCACCGACAACCTGATTCTGGGCGCTTTTCCGCGCTTGACGGGCAGCCGTCCCAAAGGCGATGTGCCGGGCGACCTGGAGCGCGCAATGGACCTGTTTCCGCGCCTCAAGGAGCGCCGCAACCAGTTGGCCGGCACGCTGTCCGGTGGCGAGCAGCAAATGCTGGCGATGGCCCGTGCGGTCATGTTGAACCCCGAGATTGTGCTGCTGGACGAGCCGTCCATGGGCCTGGCGCCGATTCTGGTGGAAGAGGTATTCCGCATCATCGCCGACCTCAAATCACGCGGCGTGACGATGCTGCTGGTCGAGCAGTTTGCCGCTGCGGCATTGAAGGTGGCCGACTATGGCTACGTGCTGGAAAACGGCCGCATTTCCGTCCATGGCGAAGCGTCAAAACTTCGGGACGACCCGGCGGTGAAAGCGGCCTACCTGGGCGGCGGCGGGCACTGAGCCGCCTGTGCCCGCACGATGGTAGCGCTTTAGTAGCGCCTTAATAGCGCTCTAGTAGTGCTTTGGTTGCACCCTGGCACCGCAGCGCCGCAGCGCCGCAGCGCGTCAGGCGATCTTGATTCCCTTGAGCGCCGGGTCCCCGGGCGGATAGCGCAGCGCCAGCTTTTGCAGCGCATCGCGTAACAGCGTCGCAATCATCAGGTTGCGGTGCGTCTTGGAGTTGGC
>JANMVO010000566.1:0-11328 GCA_031392805.1 Rhodoferax sp.
CCGGCGCCTTTGACCACCGGTGCCAGCGTGGCCACTTGCTCTTTGACGTAGCTGGTGAACCTGGCCGGGCTGCCGGGGTTGACCGTGATCCCGAGGTCGAGCATTTTCTTCCTGGTGTCGGCCTGCGCCAGAATTTCGTTGCAGGCGGCATTGAGCCGCGCCACCACGGCAGCGGGCATGTTGGCCGGGCCAGACAGACCGAAGAAATTGTCGAGCACCAGTTTGCGATAACCCAACTCGACCACGCTGGGGACCTCAGGCACGAGGGGTGAACGGGTGGCGGAGGTGACGGCCAGTGGCACCAGCTGCCCGCTCTTGAAGTAAGGCACAAAGGCCGTCAGCACATCAATGCCGATGGGAATGGTGCCGCCAATCAAGTCGGTGGTCATGGGCGCGCCGCCGCGGTAGGGCACGTGAATCAGATTGACGCCCATGCTCTTTTTCATCAGCTCGCCGTAGATGTGGCCGATGGATGCTGGCCCGCCCGAGCCAAAGTCAAGCCGCCCCATTTTGCGTGCCTGCGCCTCAATATCGGCCATGCTGCGGATCGGCACCGCCGGGTTGGCCATGACCACGCAGGGCGCGCTGCCAATCAGCGCAATGTGCGTGAAGCCTTCCACCGGGTCATAGGGCTGCTTCTCCAGCGCAAACGGCCCCAGCGAAATAGGTGTGGAATTGCTGAGCATCAGCGTGTAGCCGTCGGGCGCGGCCAGGGTGACGGCCAGACCACCCACACTGCCACCGGCGCCAGGCCGGTTATCCACCACCACCGGCTGCCCGAGTTTTTTCGCCAGCTGCTCGGCCATGACACGGGCCACGATGTCGCTGGCGCCGCCCGCCGCAAATGTGACCACAATCTTGATCGGTTTGTCAGGCCATTCGGCCAGGGCCGGCAGCGCGGTAGACGCCCCCGTGGCCACCAGGGCTTTGAGTGCGGTGCGCCGAGGAATTGAAGCGCTGGTTCGATGGGTTTGTGATGTTTGCATGGGGAGCCTCAAGCGAATTCTGGAAGTGGCGTAGGGGTTGAAGAATGGCCTCGCAAATGCAGGCAAATGGTGCGCCATCAGTCTACTGCCGTTCACTGGGCGTTGCTGTAAATGCCACTGTGGGCTTAATTACTGCGTCACTGGGGATTTACGGCACCAGGGCCTTCGCCGCCAGGCCCGCAATCGTTTTACGAAGCCACTCATGGGCGCCATCGCGCTCAACCCGGTGATGCCAAAGTGCATCAACATGCAGCGCAGGCACAGCAAACGGCAGCTCGCGCAGCACCAGTTCATCAGCGATGCCCGTGACGCTGACAAAATGGCGCGGCAGCACCGTGAGCAAGTCGGAATTGGCCACCACCCGGCCCGCCGTAAAAAACTGATTCACCGTCAGCACCACGCGCCGCTCGCGCCCCAAGGCAGCCAGCGCCTCGTCAATAAAGCCGGAGGGGCGCCCTGAAAAACTCACCAGCAGGTGGCGGGCGATGCAATAGCGGTGCAGCGTGAGCGTCCCAGCCGCCAGGGGATGGTTGCGGCGCATCACGCAGACGTAGTTGCCGTCATACAGCCGCTGGTGCGAAAACGGCACCGCCTTGCCGACCTGCGCGCGGGCCGTCAGGTCGGACAAGACGGCCGGAAAGTAGCCAATGGCGAGATCGGCCGCGCGTTCTTCCAGCAGACGGCGCGGGTCGCGTGTGGTCAGCGGCACCACGCGCACCGAGATCCCGGGCGCGTCACGGTCCATCACCGCTATCAGGGCTGGCATGAGTTCGGCTGCGGTGGCGTCTGCCATCGCCAGAACAAACGTGGTGTTGGCCTGCGCAGCGGCGAAATCGCTCGGTGCCAGCGACTCCTGCAGGGTGCGCAACGCATCCCGCACGGTGGGCCAGATGTCCAGTGCGTGCGCCGTGGGCTCCAGCCCCTGCCCATGGCGCTTGAGCAGGTCGTCGCCCAGCGTCTCCCGCAGGCGGCGCATGGCATTGCTCACGGCAGGTTGTGTTAGTGACAGGTTGCGCGCGGCGCGCGTCAGGCTGCGCTCGGTCATGACTTCGTCGAAAACGCGAAGCAAATTCAGGTCCAGCGTACGGAAATTCCGTGCATTCATGAAAAGGCCTTGAGGGGTTGTTTGAAGGTGCGGGCGCGTATTCGCATGGTTATCATCGTTATGAATGTCTTTCATCATAAAGATAAAGTTGAGTAATATGAGTATTAACCCTAATATGACTGCATCCACCGCTATCTTGTGGTGGTCAGTGCCAGCAACAGGAGTCCATCATGACCAGCTTCGTCCATACCCACTATTCCACAGAGCACCCCGGCGTCGCCCGTATTGAGTCGGCACTTGATGCTGCGGGGCAACTGCGTCAGGGCTTTTCCGGCACGTGCGGCTTGTCCACACTGCTGCTTTCCGCCATGGTGGCCGCCATCATGGTGGTGGCTGACCAGCTAATGGAAAGTGTCTCTGAAGGCCGTCTGCTGGTGTTGTGGGTTGCGCTGTGGACGGTGGCCTTTGTGGCGCTCGCGATCTTCGCCGGCACTGCCCGCCGCATCGCATCGCGCCTCAAAACCGGTCTGGATAGCTGGTCGCGCAGGGTGGCTCAAAGCCGTGCCGACCAGCGTCTGTGGGCCATCGCCCAGAGCGACCCGCGCGTGATGGGCGACCTGCAAGCCGCCATGCTACGCGCAGAAGTCCAATCTTAAATAACCCAGGAATCTGCGGCCGCCCTTTCTGTAGCAGCGCCGCCATAAGATAAGCCACAGGACAAGGTGGCTTATTTTGCGTGCGGGCGCTTTGCCCGGGCCGCCACGCACGCGCGTCATGCACTGCGCGCAGGTCGTGCGCTGTGCAAACAAATTGTCCTGGCGCTTTCCGCAGGCCGGTCAGGCTGCCAGTCGGCGCTCAATCGCGGCTTTGGTCTCGCCCAGCTCTTTCGGCAAGTGATGTTGGAGTTGCTGGAACAGCTCGGTGTGCAGTTCCAGTTCCTTGAGCCAGGCAGCTCTGTCCATGCTGGTGACGGTGCTGAACTGCGCGGCGCTGAAGTCCAGGCCGGTCCAGTTCAGGTCTTCGTAGGCGGGGCTGACGCCAGTGATGTGCTCGTTGCCTTGACCAGTGCCTTCAATGCGGTCAATTATCCACTTCAGCACGCGCATGTTTTCGCCGTAACCGGGCCATACAAATTTGCCATCAGCGCCTTTGCGGAACCAGTTGGTGGTGTAAATTTTCGGCAGGGTGGCGCCGGTGGCCTGCAGTTTTTGGCCGAGGTTCAGCCAGTGCTGGAAGTAGTCGCTCATGTTGTAGCCAATGAAGGGCAGCATGGCAAATGGGTCACGGCGCACCACACCGGCCTGGCCGGTGGCGGCAGCGGTGGTTTCGCTGCCCATGGTGGCGGCCATGTACACGCCTTCGACCCAATTGCGCGCTTCGGTAACCAGCGGCACGGTGGTGGAGCGGCGGCCACCAAAGATGAAGGCGTCAATCGCCACGCCTTTCGGGTCGTCCCAGGCTTCGTCCAGCGCCGGGTTGTTGGTGGCGGCCACGGTAAAGCGGGAATTGGGGTGCGCCGCCTTGGCACCCGTGGCTTTGGCTATCTCAGGCGTCCAGTCTTGGCCCTGCCAGTCGATCAGGTGCGCGGGCAGTGCCTTGCCCGGGGCGTCATGCTCCATGCCCTCCCACCAGACGTCGCCGTCGTCGGTCAGCGCGACGTTGGTGAAGATCGTGTCGCTGCGCACGCTGAGCATGCAGTTGGGGTTGGTCAGCAGGTTGGTGCCCGGGGCCACGCCAAAGTAACCGGCTTCGGGGTTGATGGCATACAGCTTGCCGTTTGCGCCGGGCTTGATCCAAGCAATGTCGTCGCCAATGGTGGTGACTTTCCAGCCGTCAAAACCGGCCGGCGGCACCAGCATCGAAAAGTTGGTCTTGCCGCAGGCGCTGGGGAAGGCCGCTGCCACATGGTATTTTTTGCCTTGCGGGTTGGTTACGCCCAGAATCAGCATGTGCTCAGCCAGCCAGCCTGGGCTGCCGGAAGGTCCCTCTGACGCCGCGCGGCCCATGGTGGACGCAATGCGCAGCGCAAAGCACTTTTTGCCCAGCAGCGCGTTGCCGCCGTAGCCGGAGCCATACGACCATATCTCGCGGGTCTCGGGGTAGTGCACGATGTATTTGGTTTTGTTGCACGGCCATTTCACGTCTTTTTGGCCTTCGGCCAGGGGCGCGCCCACGCTGTGCACACAAGGCACAAACTCACTTTCGGTGCCCAGCACGGCATACACCGCTTTACCCATGCGCGTCATGATTTTCATGTTGACCGCCACATACGGGCTATCCGACAGCTCAATGCCGATGTGCGCAATCGGCGAGCCCAGCGGGCCCATGCTGAAAGGCACCACATACATGGTGCGGCCGCGCATGGCACCGTCAAACAAGGCGCTGGTGCCGTCCGATTTACCCAGTTGCAAGGTCGCGCGCATTTCCGCGGGGGCCATCCAATTGTTGGTCGGGCCGGCGTCTTCCTTTTGGGCTGAGCAAATGTAGGTGCGGTCTTCCACGCGCGCCACGTCACTGGGGTCGCTTTGGGCCAGAAAGCTGTTGGGGCGCTTTGCAGTATTGAGCTTTTTGAAGGTGCCTGCGTCAACCAGTTGCTGGCACAGGCGCGCATATTCTTCCGCCGAGCCGTCACACCAATAAATGGCGTCGGGTTTGGTGAGGGCGGCCATATCGGCTACCCAGGCGATCAGTTTTGCATTTTTCACAAAGCTCGGGACCTTGAGGTCCAGGCCTTGCCTTACGGGTGAATTCATAAAAAGCTCCTAGTTTAAAAATCGTCTTTTCAAAACAGAAACACTTTGAAAAAACGATTTTGTCGCTCGCAGGAAAGGGTGCGCACCCAAAAAGCGAATCATCCGGGATGACAATTTTATGAACATGGCTGCCATTTACATGCAAATTACAGCCAAAAGATATGCAAAAAATGCATGACTTTATGCGCCAAACTCCGGGGCCGTGAAGTTGTTCACGCTCTTGTGATGACCAACCAACTCCCAACAGGGGTCAAAGGATGCGTTAAATAGCATCAGGCCATGTAAATGGCGATAAACGCAAGCAAAAACATGAGAACACCGCCCACCACAGGCAACACGATGGGGATCAACGGCACAATGGCTTCGACGGCGTCTGGTGCTTGGGTTTTGTGCTGGGGGGCGGGAGCTGACATGTTGATTCCTTCAGGTTTTCGGCGGGTTGACCGCTATGCGAGTTTTAGGATTTTACCTTTTCAAGCCCAGACAGCGCATACGCCAGAAAATAGTCAAAGAATGGCCTTCTGACATATTTTTCAGACCCATCTCCTGGGTGCAGTCACAGCAAGGCGTAAATCGTGGTCGCCCGGCACGCGCTCTAGTTGTCATTGGTGCATCGAGGTATAAATCCGCGCTTCCTTAAACCATTTGCGCTTCCAGACCCGCCTGCGTGAGGTGCGCCAGCACGTCGGCAATGTGTTGTCGGCTGCGGGTCTGGATCACCAATTCAATCTCCACATTTTGCGCAGACAAGTTGGTGAAGGCGCGCTGGTGATGCACTTCGTCAATATTGGCACCGGCCTGCGCCACCATCGCCGTGATGGTGGCCAGCGAGCCCGGCACATCACGGGCACTGATGCGGATGCGTGCCAGCCGGCCCGCGCGCACCATGCCGCGCTCAATAATGGCGGCCAGCAGCAGCGGGTCGATATTGCCGCCGCTGAGCACCAGCCCCACGCGTTTGCCCTGGAAGCGTTCCGGGTATTTGAGCAGCGCGGCCAGGCCCGCCGCGCCCGCGCCTTCGACCAGTGTTTTTTCCACTTCGAGCAGCATCACGATGGCCTGCTCGATATCGCCCTCGTCCACCAGCACCAGGTCATCCACCAGCCTGCGGATGATTTCCAGCGCAATTGTGCCGGGTGTCCCCACCGCAATGCCTTCAGCAATGCTGTTGCTGTCCTGCGGGAGGTGCGTGCCCTTGATGGCATTGAACATGGCGGGGAAGCGCATGGACTGCACGCCCACCATCTCGATGCCCGGCTTGAGCGCCCTGGCTGCCGTGGCCATGCCGGCCATCAGGCCACCACCGCCAATCGCCACAATCAAGGTGTCGAGGTCGGGGACCTCTTGCAGCATCTCCAGCGCCACTGTGCCCTGGCCAGCCACAACGTCCGGGTCGTCATACGGGTGAACAAAAGTGAGTTGCTGCTGCTGCGCCAGATGCAGGGCGTGGCTGCTGGCCTCGTCCAGGGTGTCGCCATGCAACACAATTTCCGCGCCAAAGCCGCGCGTGCGCTCAATCTTGACGCCCGGCGTGAAGCGCGGCATCACTATCACGGCACGCAAGCCCAGCCGCTGCGCATGATAGGCCACACCCTGCGCATGGTTACCCGCGCTCATGCCGATGACACCGTTGCCCGGCGTTGGGAGCTGCGCCAACTTGTTGCAGGCACCGCGCTCCTTGAACGAGGCCGTGAATTGCAGGTTCTCGAACTTCAGAAACACCTGCGCACCGGTAATGTCCGACAGGGTTCTGGATGCCACACAGGGGGTTTTCAGGATCTGGCCCTGCAAGCGGGCGGCCGCAGCAACAATGTGCAGGAGTTCAATCATCCTGATATTGTGCTGCCATAGTCGGGCCGTGGTGCGGCTTTGAAGGGCGTGGTGCGGGTTCAGGACGCAATGGCATTCGTCAGCCCACAATGCAAATTATCCGGATAAGGTCTTCCATCTTGATCCGGACTGCGTTATGGTGAATCTATTGCACATCATTGCTGGAGGTATTTGATGGTCAAACGCTTGATTGCTGAATTGACAAGTGGGCAAATGCTGGTCTCACCGGGGCTCAAGGAAGCGCCGGTGCTGGACCTGATGTGCTCGCATTTTGTGCTGACGCTGGCGGCCCGCCAGGGGCCGGGCTTCAACGCACGCCGCGACCTCAATGGCGTGATTGCCATGGCTGGCCGGCATCTGGTGTGGCCCGCGCCCATTTTGGCGCGCCTGCGCGAATTTCTGGCGCGGCGCTGCGCTGCCAACGAAGTCTGGCGCGGCCATGAAGCCTTGAGCGGGCCGGAATTTCTGCTGCGCTTTGGCGCCTGGCGCGGCCCGTATGAAGAAGGCACGTTGTTTTTCTACCTGGACGAATACGCCAAGGACAAACCCAAGGACTTGATCACCGTGCTGTCGGTTACCGGCGACTGGCTGGCCCATTCGCTCAAAAAACAGTCCACGCTGGTCGAGAAAAATATCGACGCGCTGGCCGGCCTGCTGCAGCTCAACAAGGCCGAGCGCGCCTTGCTGCTGTATGGCACGCTGGCCCGGTACCAGCGGGACTTGCGCAGCATTTTGGTCGAATTCAAGGTCAACAATGCGCCTGAAGCTTATGCAGCCATTGCCGAGGTGGCCGGCGTCAACGCCGCCGAGGTTGGCGAAGCGTTGCGCGCCGGATCGCGCCTGGAACGCATCGGCCTGGTTGAAAACCTGATCTCCGAACACAACATCACCGACCTGGCCGACCTGATGAAGGTCAGCGAAAAACTGCCGCCGGTACTGATGCGCAAATACCGCGATCAGGCCGAGCTGATGGCGGTGTTCACCCGCCCATCCACCAAGAGCAGTTTGACCACCAGCGACTTTTCGTTTGTGGAAGACGACACCCAGGTGCTGTGCGCGCTGCTGAGCCATGCGGTGGCGCGCAAGGAAGTGGGCGTCAACATACTGCTGTACGGCCCGCCCGGCACTGGCAAAACCGAGCTGGCCAAAGTGGTGGCGCAGGCGTCGGGGCTGGACCTGTTTGAAGTGGAGTACGCCGACCGCGATGGCAATTCTTTAAGCGGGCGCGACCGCTACCGTTCGCTGCAAATTGCCCAGGTATTTCTCAAAGGCAGCGCGCACGCGGCCTTGCTGTTTGACGAAGTGGAAGATGTGTTCCCGCCCATATCAAGCGAAGCGGCGCAAATTCTGGCGCGGGCCGAGCAGGTGGCCGCACCCAGCAACGGCAGCGTCAATGGCAAGGCCTGGGTCAACCAGATACTTGAGTCCAACACCGTGCCGACGATCTGGGTGACGAACCGCATTGAGCAGATTGACCCGGCTTTTCGCCGCCGCTTTGCTTACCACCTGGAGCTTAAATCGCCGCCGCCCGGCGCGCGCGAAGGCCTGGTGCGCAAGACGTTGCAGGGCGTGCAGGTGTCCGAGGGGTTTGTCGCGCGGCTCACCGCGCGCAAGGGTCTCACGCCCGCGCAGATTCGCACCGCCGTGCGGTTTGCCGGTCTGGTCAGCCCGGTGCCTGCAGAGGTCGCGCTTCTCCAACCCGTGCCGCAGCTGGAAGGCATCGCGCTCGATGGCAACGCCCTGATTGACAAGACGCCGCCGGTGCCCAATGGCGTCGAAAGCCTGATTGAGCGCCAGCTTAAAAATGCTGACCACGCCCTGGGCAACCGTGCCACCGACGCGCGCGCGCGCCGCATGGTCACCAGCTATGACCTGGCCATGCTCAATGTCGAGTCGCGCTACGAGATACCGCGCGTGGTGCAGGCCCTGCTGGCGCGGGGCCACGGCAGCCTGTGTTTCTATGGCGCGCCCGGCACCGGCAAGACGGCGCTGGGGGAGTACATTGCCACGGCGCTGGACAAGCCTCTCCTCATCAAGCAGGCCAGCGATTTGATGAGCAAGTTTGTCGGCGAGACCGAGCAAAACATGGCCGCCATGTTCAAGGAAGCCGAGTCCGAGAAAGCCGTCTTGCTGCTGGACGAAGCTGACAGCTTTCTGCAAGACCGCCGGGGTGCGCAGCGCACTTATGAGGTCACCGAGGTCAACGAAATGCTGCAAGGCATGGAGCGCCACAACGGCATTTTCATATGCACTACCAACCTGCTGGAGCGGATTGACCAGGCGGCGCTGCGGCGTTTCACGTTCAAGATCAAGTTCAAGCCGCTCACCGCCGGGCAACGCGAGAAGATGTTTGCGGTGGAGGCCCTGGCGGGTGACGCCACCCTGCTGGCCAGCGACATTCGCGCCCGTCTGCGCGCGATGGACCAGCTCTGCGCGGGTGACTTTGCAGCGGTGAAGCGTCAGTCAGACATTCTGGACGTTACCTTGAGTGCCTCAGAATTTCTGGAGCAACTGGAGGCCGAGCACCGCATCAAGCCTGAGGTGCGCGAAAACCGGGGGATTGGGTTTTTGCAGTAGACACAAATTGCGCCTTCCCAAAATTGGGGGATATTCAGGCAGTGGGCCATGCCTTGACGTCAGCTACCCTTGATTTCAGCGACGGTCTCCCCAATTCAACATCCCTCACAGCGCCTCACTCACCCCCTGCATCAGATTCCACGTCCCCGGCGCAAGCCGCGCCATCATCAAGCATTAAAAGACAAAAGGACTCCATGAACAACCGTCAACTGGGCCGTTCAGGCCTGCAAGTATCTCCATTGGCTTTTGGCGGCAACGTCTTTGGCTGGACCGTGGACGAAGCCACCTCGTTTTCGTTGCTCGACGCCTGGGTGGACGCGGGCTTCAACTTCATCGACACCGCCGATGTGTACTCTATGTGGGTGCCGGGCCATACGGGTGGCGAGTCCGAGACCATCATTGGCAAATGGCTGCGCAAAAGCGGCAAGCGCAACCGCGTGGTGCTGGCCACCAAGGTCGGCAAGCCCATGGGGGCAGGGCGCAGCGGCCTCAAGCCCGCCTACATTCGTCAGGCCGTGGAAGACTCGCTGCGCCGTTTGCAGACCGACACCATCGACCTCTACCAGTCGCACGATGACGATTCCAATACACCGCAGGCCGACACACTGGGCGCCTATGGCGAGTTGATCAAGGCGGGCAAAGTGCGTGCGATTGGCGCCTCCAACTTCACCGCGCCGCGCCTGGCGCTGGCACTGCAAGCCAGCAAGAAGCATGGCCTGCCCCGCTATGAGAGTTTGCAGCCGCTGTACAACCTGTATGACCGCGTCGTGTTTGAAGGAGAACTTGAAACCTTGTGCCTTAAAAACGGCGTCGGCGTGATCAATTTCTATGCCCTGGCCGCAGGGTTTTTAACCGGCAAGCACCGCACCGCGCAAGACGCGGACAAAAGCCCGCGCGGCAAGAACACGACAGCAAAGTATCTGAACCCGCGCGGTCTAAAAATTTTGACGGCTCTGGACGATGTGGCTGGGCGCATCCGTGCCAGCCCGGCTCAGGCGGCCCTGGCGTGGCAGATGGCGCGCCCCGGCATCACGGCACCGATTGCCAGCGCCACGTCGCTGTCGCAACTGGCTGAGCTGGTGGCTGCGACCCGGCTCACACTGGATGCCGATGACATTGAACTGCTGAACCAGGCCAGCGCTTGAAGCGCCACGGGTCCTGACCGGTCAAAGCGGCCAACCTGACTGCTGTCAGGCTGCTTGCAAACCAGCTATTTGCTCGCAGGCTTCGCGGGCCTGGGTGCCTTGGGTGCGCTGGCCTTGGGCGCAGGAGCCACGTCGGTCGCCGGGGCCGACTCCGCGGCGGCCATCCGCTTCACAATGGACTCGTCAAGCGCCCTGACTTTTGGCTCGATCACGCCACGTGTCTCGGCCACCAGTTTCTCGCCCAGCACCTTTTGCAACTCATTGCTCATCTGCCCGTATTTGCGATTGACGGGTGACTCCATGATGGCAATCAGCTGTTTGAGCTCGTCTTCCGTGAATTTTTCTTCCAGCACGGCACCAATCGTTGAAGGTGCAATTTTGACGGCGCGTTCGCGCAGCAACGGCACGGCTTCATCGACGTATTTTTTCACATCAGCCTGAATTTCCTTGGCAACGGCATCACGCCTGTCGGGCGCAACGCGCGTCTGCAAGGCGACACTGGCACCCTGCATCAACTGCGCCGCAGGCTGCTGCGCCAGCACTGTGGCAATACCCTCAACTGAAGCCTGCTGCAACAGCAAAATCTTGGCCGCCAGCTCTTTTTTGACCGGGCTGCTTTGGGCCGACGCCGCTGTGGCCGGGGTGGTCTGGGTCTGTGCCTGTGCAGTGCTGGCAGCCAGCAGCATGGCCAACGCTGCGATGAGCGCTGCCACAACGCGAACTTTGGCGGGTACTTTTTTGGACATGGGCTCTTCCTCAAAGAAAAAAAAGACAATGCAGTAACCAGCGTGGCTCTGCCCCTAACGCTCCATTATCGCAGTGATGGCGCGGGTTAAACTTGAAGAAATTCAATCTGCTGCCCGATGCTTGACCGACGTGCCACTGCCTTGATCCAACCCGCCGTCGATGCGCTGGCGCGCCGCCTGGTGCGTGGCGGCATGGGGGCCAGCCAGATCACCGTTGCCGGGCTGCTCATTGGACTATTTGCTGCG
>JANMVO010000642.1:0-3043 GCA_031392805.1 Rhodoferax sp.
GCCACTTTTAAAGTCCAGCAGTTGCTGAGCGATGTAGGTGGCGGGCAAGCCTGCAAGACTCGCATTCTCCGGGCCTCCCGCGCCGTCGGCACGGTGGCACGAACCGCAGGCCCGCAGATCGGGTTTGCGCCCCTGCGCAACCACACCCGGCAGCGCGGGATGATCAGCCGGATGCCAGACCACGGCGGCAAACAAGTCGTTGATTTGTGTGACGGAATAGGTAGCGGTGCTGCCCGGCACGCGGCGCGCAACGCCATCGTCCACAGGCCGCTTGACATCAGGTGCCCACGGGTAGGCCCAGGTTGGCAGTGGCTCGCCCGCCGCGAAGGCGAAGGTGCCGAGGACGAGGCCAAGCACTGTCAAGATCATGGTTCTGATGTTCATTTGTTGTTCCTCACTCAATAACCCGATCAGCCCGTTTCAGGACTTCAGGTGGAATCGTCACAAAGCCGCTGGCATCAGCACCCGGGATATCCGCATCGCTCAGGAACGCGGCGCGGGAAAGCTTGGGAAACACCTCTTTGAGGATTGCCAACTGTCGCGCCGCCCGCAACGGGTCATGGTTGGTGACACCGGTGACGTTTGCGCCGGGGCGTAAGAGTGTTGCGGCAGCGCCGATAGCGACTGGATCCGCGACCAGCTGCGAGACGATCGGAATCGTCGTGGTGGCTTTGCGCGCCGCAGCCATGGGCGGGCCACCATAGGTTGCGATCACGTCAACGTTCATCGCAACCAGTTCGGCGGCAAAACCTGGAAGGCGATCCAATTTTCCCTCGGCGAAGCGGGGCTCAAAGACAATATTCGTGCCCTCAACATACCCCAGCCGCGCAAGTTCTTTCTTCAGCAGATCGAAGTCAGGGCCGGGCACCCGGTTGAAGAGCGCACCGACGCGATAGACTTTCGCGGCTTGCTGGGCTTGTGCGGTGCCGATAGCCAAAGTGGCGGCCAGTGCCGCGAGGATCGCCAAAATGAGTCGTTTCGTGTTCATGATGAGCCTTTCGTGATGAAGTGAACATTGCCGGGCTACAAATCCAGTGGCAACACAGATGCCACCAGGCTCGGGGCGCTTCGCCAAATTTCAGGTGCCGCGTCGACGTACATTTCCACCAAAATGCCGTCTGGATCTTTGACGTAAACCGACTGGCTCACGATATGGTCCCGGGTGAACGCGAATTCGATTCCCTGCGCGCGCAAATGCTCGGCGTGCGCGTGAAGCTGCGCAAGCCCTTCGCCAATCTTGAAAGCCACATGGGCGAGCCCCAAAGTCTCGGGCACAACGCGGGTTCCCGAGGGCACTTCCCGCAGCGCCAAGTCATGATGACTGTCTCCGAATGAGAAAAACACCATGTCAGCGCCGGCAAATTTTTTCCCTTCCTCGCCCATACGTGCAACTTCGTGAATGCCCAGCAAAGATTCGTAGAAAGGCACTGAGCGCGCCAGAGAAGACACGTTGAGGACAACGTGCCCGAGTTTTCTTTTGACGGAGGTGGCCATGTTCAATCCAATCCTCATTCCATCTTGATGTTGGCTTCGGTGATGATGTTGCGCCACTTGGTCTGTTCGGATTTCAAGAAGCTCCCGAAATCGGCGGAGGTGCCGCCAACTGCTGACGCGCCATTTTTTGCCATGAATTCGCGAAACGCCGGGGCCTGCGCCGCTTTGACACTGGCCTCGTTGAGCCGCTTCAACAAGGGTGCGGGAAGCCCAGCGGGCGCGACCACGCCAAACCAGGCGCGCGCTACGAACTCGGGAACCTTGGCCTCGGCAAAGGTCGGCACATCGGGGAGTTGTGGCGAGCGCTGGGGGCTTGAAATCGCCAATGCGCGCAATTTGCCGGATTTGACGTGATCGCTGAGCGTAATCAGTGGGTAGAACACGGCATCCACAGTACCGGCCAGCAAATCCGTTTGCCAGTTGGCGGCTCCATAGGGAACGTGGGTGAGCGTGGTGCCGGTGATTTTCTGCCACCATTCACCCGACAGGTGCAGCATGGTGCCAACGCCGGTACTGGCGTAGGTGATCTTGCCCGGCTTCGACTTGGCAAGCGCAATGAACTCGGCCACATTTTTGACCGGTACATTCGCGTTGACATACAGCACCCAAGGGTGCTCCCCCAACAGGCTCACCGGTGTCAGATCCTTTTCTACGCTGTAAATGGGGCGGTCATAGAGCCTGGGGTTCGCTGCTCCGTTGCTCGGTTGCACCATACCTAGCGTGTAGCCATCAGCAGGTGATTTGGTCAACGCCTCAATAGCCAGCATCTGCGCAAACCCCGGCTTGTTTTCCACGACCACGGGTTGCCCCAACTCCTGGGCGAGCAGAACAGCAAATTGCCTGGCTTCAACATCCGGTCCGGCCCCGGCGGGCGTGCCTACAAGGAGCCGGATCGGTTTGTCCGGGAAGGTTTGCGCGGTGGCTGGGGTTGCCAGGCCGACCGTGACAGCGGCGGCGATTGCCATCATTGAGAGGGACGTTCTGCGTTTCATGCGATTCTCCAGTTGGGTTGACTTTTCAGGGGTTGGCCCGACCGCCCTGCATCTGCAAGGCGATGGCGTGAATGTGCGCCGCGAAGGGCGTCACCGTCCTTAAAAATTATTAAAAAATCGTTAAATTTTCTTAAACGTTGATAAATCTGAGAGGTAGGAATCGGCCGCAGGTGCGCCCGTTGCCGGCGATGGCAGGGGTTCGAACGCTCTATCTGCATCCGCTTTTCACCAAAATTGCTGCAATTTGGTGAAAATCATGCGCTGGGCAAGTTGCTGCCGCGTGGTACGCCTGTGAGCTAGTTTTTATGCTGAAAAGGGGCTATAGCCCCCGTCTAATATACACCGTCAGCTATGTATATAGTAGTATTCAGAAAAAAGAGCCCAGTTTGCGATCCAGACTAAAGCTTGCACACCACCTGCGGCTGCCAGCCCAATTTGGTGGCCTTGCTGGCAAACTTTTTATCCAAGGTGGCGAACTCGTGTTGTGCGGGCGCAGCGGCCCACAGCAACGCATCAAACCAGTCGACACCCGCCACGACGCCTGCCAAGGCTTGCAG
>JANMVO010000015.1:0-6923 GCA_031392805.1 Rhodoferax sp.
ACGCCGCCAGACCTCGGTGATCTCGGGCAGATCCATCTCAAACTGGTAGCACTCGGGGTTGCGAAGCGGTGTGGTTTCGGCATCCTCTCCGGGCTTGTTTCCCCCGTCCTTGCCGACATTGGCGTTGCGCAAAATGTTCAACCCTTCTGCATAGGCTGCCATAAGGCCGTATTCGATGCCGTTATGCACCATCTTGACAAAGTGACCGGCCCCGAACGGGCCACAGTGCAGAAAGCCTTGTTCGGCGCTGCCGCTACCCGCTTTTCGGCCAGGGGTGCGCGTTGCAGCCGAGACGCCCGGAGCCAGGGCGCCGAAGATGGGTTTCAAATGCGCGACGGTGCCGGGCTCGCCGCCAATCATCAGGCAGTAGCCACGCTCCAGCCCGGCAATGCCGCCGCTGGTTCCCACATCAAGGTAATGAATGCCATACGCCTGCAACTCGGTGCCACGCACAATATCATCACGGTAATACGAGTTGCCGCCATCAATGACGATGTCTTCGGCTTCCAGCAAAGGCACCAGATCGCACAGCGTCTGGTCGACCGCCGCCACAGGCAACATCAACCAGACCACGCGCGGTTTGACCAGGCGCGACACCATGTCCTGCAGTGAAGAGGCTCCGATGGCACCGTCTTGCTCCAGGCTGGCCACGGACGATGGTGTCCTGCCATAGACAACGCACTCGTGGCCCTTCGACAGCAAGCGACGAACCATGCTGCCTCCCATCCGGCCCAATCCGATCATTCCAAGTTGCATTTGGCTTCTCCATTGGTTCGAGCAAGCGCACGCCGCAAATTGAGGGTGACCGTTTTGACGCGTGTTTGTTGATGCTCACAGTGACATTGTTCGTGAAGGGCGGACCCCCTGTCTGTGCGGTAGCGCACAGAGCCACGAATCCACAATGAATAAATCCGCGCTTGCCAAAAGCCTGTCTGTGCTGATATCGGCTTCGCTTTTTTCCTTGCGCCGATTTTTTTGTGCGACTTCAACGCAGGCCAGAGAAGAAACCTGCTGTCAATGATGATGCCCGTGCGCCCCGTGCACGTGCCGATGCGCAATCTCTTCCTCTGACGCCGCACGGATATCCATCACGGTCAGGTCAAATTGCACCGCCTGTCCGGCCAGCGGGTGGTTGCCGTCCATCACCGCGCTGTCGCCTTCAAACCGGGTGACCCGAAAAACAACCCCGCTGCCGCTGGTACCGGTTTGGCCGCGAAACTGCGCGCCTACTTTGGGCGACCCTGGCAACGTGGCGCGGGCCACGGTTTGCACCAGGCTGTCGTCGCGTGCGCCAAAGGCGTCTGCCGGTGCCAGCTTGAGCGTGGTCCGGTAGCCGCGCGCGCGCCCTTGCATGGCTTCTTCAATTTTCGGCAGCGTGTTCTGGTAGCCGCCATGCAGGTACACCATGGGTTGGCGCGCTGCTTCAATCAGCTTGCCCTGCTCGTTGAGTATTTTGTAGCGCAGGGTGACGGCGGTGTCTTTGTCAATTCTCATGGGTTTTCTTTCTGTTGTTTCTTGATAGGCTGGTGCCAAGGCTCGCGTGGCAAAACGCTGAATTTCAGATTTTGCGCAGCATCCACCATTGGCTGCTGGCGCAACCCAGCACCACGGCGGTGTAGCTGGCGATTGTGCCGTCGTGGCCAAGGAGCCACAACGCCGCCAGCAACAGGACCATGCAAACTACAAAATTAATAGCTACTTGTGACCACCACACAAGGGCTACAGTCTGTTTTCGTACGTAAAAGCGGGCCAAAATCACCATCAGCAAGGCCACAAACAAGGCTGGCGCGACAAAATTCAGCAGGTGAATGCACAGGTCTACAACGCCCATGGCGGGTAATTTTTGGGTCAATTTTCAGGCTTTGGTGGGACGCAATGGCTTTATCGGCCAGCGAATTTTATAATCCATGCATGGCAGTCTGGGCATTAGGCATCAATCACACGACCGCGCCGCTGGATTTGCGCGGCCGGTTTGCGTTTGCCATTGACGAGATGGCGCCCCGGCTGGCGAGTTTGCGCGCGTCCCTGTCCAGCCCCGAGGCGGCCATCATCTCCACCTGCAACCGCACCGAAATTTATTGTGCCGCCGATACCGGTACCTCGACCGGCAGATCGACCGGCACCTCACAGCAGGCGATGGAGCACACCGTGAATTGGCTCGCGCAATCAGGCGGTGTGGCCCCTGCGCTAGTGCGCTCGCACGCCTACACGCTGCAAGATGGCCTGGTGGCGCGCCATGCGTTTCGGGTCGCCAGCGGGCTTGACTCCATGGTGCTGGGCGAGCCGCAGATTCTGGGCCAGATGAAAGACGCCGTGCGCGTGGCAGACCAGGCCGGTGCCTTGGGCAGCACGCTGAACCAGCTATTCCAGCGCTCATTTGCGGTGGCCAAAGAGGTGCGCAGTTCCACTGAAATCGGCGCCCACTCCATCAGCATGGCGGCAGCCAGCGTGCGACTGGCCGGGCAACTGTTTGAAGACCTGGGCGCTATCCGCGTGTTGTTTGTCGGCGCGGGCGAGATGATTGAGCTGGCCGCAACCCACTTCGGCGCAAAAAACCCGAAGTCGATTGCCATTGCCAACCGCACGCTGGAGCGCGGCGAAAAACTCGCGGCGCGTTTTGGCGCTGAAGTCATGCGGCTGGCTGATTTGCCCGAGCGCCTGCATGAGTTTGACGCGGTGGTGAGTTGCACCGCCAGCACCCTGCCCATCATCGGCCTGGGCGCGGTCGAGCGCGCGCTGAAGATCAGAAAACACCGCCCGATGTTCATGGTGGACCTGGCCGTGCCGCGCGACATTGAGCCCGAAGTCAAGGCGTTGCGAGACGTCTACCTGTACACCGTGGATGACCTGGCCCGGGTGGTGCAGAGTGGCCAGGCCAACCGCCAGGCAGCGGTGGCGCAGGCCGAGGCGATCATTGACGCCGGTGTGCAAAGCTTCATGCACTGGATGGCGCAGCGCGACCCCATCCACGGTGTGGTGCCGTTGATCCAGCAGCTCAATGCCCAGGCCGGCCAATGGCGCGCCATTGAAATCGCCCGCGCCCGCAAGCTGCTGGCCAAGGGTGAGGACGTTGACGCGGTGCTGGAGGCGCTGTCCCGGGGTTTGACACAAAAAATGCTGCACGGTGCTTTTGCCGAGCTTCGTGCGGGCGATGCATCCTCCCGCGAGCGGGCCAGCGCCGCCGCGCAGCATTTCTTCCTGCGCAAAGAACGCTAGCTGGGCTGCCCTTTTTCTTGTCCCCTCTGCCTCTTCCTCCCATTCAGGGAGAGAGTTGGGATGAAGGAACTCAACCCTGCAGAAAGCCCCTCGCCCCAGCTCTCTTCCCATGGCAGACAGAGAAACCTCCACCACAGATTCAGCACCCATGAAACCATTCCTTCGCCACCGACTTGAACGCTACGCCATGCGCCTGGGCGAGCTTGAGTTTTTGCTTTCGCGCGAAGACATCATGAAGGACATGAAACAGTTTCTGGTGCTGTCGCGCGAGCATACTGAAGTGGCCGCTGTGGCCACCCGGTGGGCGCGCTGCCTGCAGCGCGAGGTCGATCTGGCCGCCGGCCAGGAGATGCTGGCCAGCTCTGGCAATGATGACGACATGAAAGACATGGCGCGCGAAGAGATCGAGGCCGCCACGGCCGAGCTGAAACAGCTTGAAGATGAGTTGCAGCGCATGCTGCTGCCCAAAGACCCGGACGACGCGCGCAACGCCTTCATGGAAATCCGCGCCGGCACCGGCGGCGATGAGTCGGCCCTGTTTGCCGGCGACCTGGCGCGCATGTACACGCGCTACTGTGAGCGCATGGGCTGGCGGACCGAGATCATGAGCCAGTCCGCCAGTGAGCTGGGCGGCTACAAGGAGATCGTGCTTCAAATATCGGCGGGCTCGGGCGCTGGTTCCGGCGCTGGCGTGGGTGTCAACTCAAGTGTCTATGGCGCGCTCAAGTTCGAGTCCGGCGGCCACCGCGTGCAGCGGGTGCCCGCCACCGAGACGCAGGGGCGCATCCACACCAGCGCCTGCACCGTGGCCGTGCTGGCCGAGCCGGACGAAGCCGTGGCGATTCAAATCAACCCCGCTGACCTGCGCATCGACACCTACCGCGCCAGCGGAGCCGGTGGCCAGCACATCAACAAGACCGACTCGGCCGTGCGCATCACGCACTTGCCCACGGGCATCGTGGCCGAATGCCAGGATGGCCGCAGCCAGCACGGCAACAAGGCGCAGGCATTGAAAGTGCTCACGGCCCGCATCATCGAGAAAGACCGCAGCGAGCGTGCGGCCAAGGACGCCGCCGAGCGCAAAGGCCTGATCGGAACCGGCGACAGAAGCGACCGCATCCGCACCTACAACTTCCCGCAAGGCCGCCTGACAGACCACCGCATCAACCTTACGCTGTACAAGCTGCTGGGCATCATGGAAGGCGACCTCGATGACGTGGTCAAAGCCCTGCAGATGGCGCGCGAGGCGGAGCAGCTGGCCGAGCTCGAATTGGCTTCGGCCGCCTGACATGGCTGAGTTTTGCGAAATTAGTGATGAAATTCGCCTCTAGCCAGCGTCCTGTATGCATAGTTAGCTATTGTTTGAATAGTATTGGGGTTTTGGCATCATTTCCTCCGCGATCGATACCGGCACCTCTCGCAGCATGGTCAACAGCCTGAGCATTTCTCAACTGCTGGCCGGCGATGCAGCGCAAAGTCTGGACCGCCTGGACGCCCAAGTGCTGCTATTGCACGCGCTGGGCAAGGGCGACACCAACCGTTCCTGGCTGCTGGCCCATGACCGTGATGAAGTCCCGGCGTCAGTCATCAACCATTACAGGGCCCTGGCACAGCGCCGTGCAGGGGGGGAACCGGTGGCCTACATCACGGGCCACAAAGAGTTCTTCGGGCTGGATTTGCAAGTGGACGCGCGCGTGCTGGTGCCACGGCCTGACACTGAAACACTGGTGGAATGGGCGCTGTCGGTGTTGGACCTGGGCATCGCCCGAGGTGACATCATCCGCCTGGACGCCGGCAGCGGCGATGATGTTTTGGACCTGGGCACCGGCAGCGGTGCCGTGGCCTTGGCCATAAAACACGCGCGGCCCAAAGTGCGTGTTTACGCCACTGACTTCAGCGCAGATGCCCTGGCCGTGGCCCAAGCCAACGCGCAGCGCCTGAAGCTGGACGTGCACTTCAGCCACAGCGCATGGCTGTGCGGGGTCAAAGGCCGCAGTCACCTCATCGTTTCCAACCCGCCCTATATCGCCGCGCAAGACCCGCACCTGGCCGCCCTGACCCACGAGCCGCTGCTGGCGCTGACCAGCGGCGATGATGGCCTGGACGACATCCGCTGCATCATCAAACAGGCCCCAGCCCATCTGCACCCGCGGGGCTGGTTGCTGCTGGAGCATGGCTACGACCAAGCGGCATTTGTGCGCGCCTTGCTGATCGGCGCAGGCTTCAACGAGGTGCAGTCGCGGCTGGATTTAAGTGGCATTGCGCGTTGCAGTGGTGGTCGTGCAGGCTAGCTGAATTTAGACAGGTTCATGTGCTGTTTGAAGCATGTCAAGTCCCGCCTGTTCATAAACCGAGCGCCACGGCTGAAAAGCATTACACCGTTCGCCCGCTTGAACTGTTGCGCGTGCATCATGAAAAAATTGAAGCATGGATTCTGGAGCAGGCCGGGATTGTGTTTGATGCCAAGGCCGCGCCGGGTGCGCTGCGCGTGGTGGCCGGATGACTACAGCACTATTCAACAGCACTCCATTTGCATAAATGGTTATGAATGTGTACCATACACACCCATGACCAGTGTCGAACTGATACGGGATATGCAACGGGCCGGGTGGCAATTGAACCGGGTGAACGGTTCGCATCACATCTTCAGGCACCCCAGCCGCCCCGGAATCGTCGTGGTGCCACACCCCAAAAAAGACTTGGGGCTGGGGCTGGTCAAAGCCATCCGGCGGCAAGCCGGTATCTGAAAGGACTACCCATGCGCTACCCCATCACCATTGAGCCTGGAAACGACACGACCGCTTGGGGCGTGGTGGTGCCCGACCTGCCCGGCTGCTTTTCGGCTGGCGACACGCTCGAGGAAGCAATGATTCAGGCAGAGGACGCCATCACCGGATGGATTGAAGCGGCTATTGATGACGGACAGGACATACCCGCGCCATCGCACATCGAAGCGTTGAGGGCCGCCCATCCTGAGTTTGACGGCTGGCTGTGGGCGCTGGTAAAGGTTGACCCGGCCATGCTGGACAACACGCTGGAACGGGTGAATATCAGCCTGCCGCGCCGCGTGTTGCACCGCCTTGACGCCCGCGCCCGCAACGCTGGCGAAACACGCTCAGGGTTCATTGCCCGGATGGCCATTGAAGGACTCGAGTCTATAGCGCCCGCATGAAATAACGCGAAGCCCTGGCGCGACTCCCAGGGCAAAAAAGACGGGGCCGGTAAGTGCGTGAACACCATCCCAGCCCCTGACCAACAACCACTATCTGAGAGTGAATCAATGGCTACTAAAAATTCTACGGCATTGCGTCAAAGTAATGTTGTGCCGCTCCAACCTTTAAAGAGAGGTGGTTCGAAGGCTCCGAACACATCGCGGCCAGTGGCCAAGCGTTCGGCGATCTGGTCGTTGTCCATGCCAGTGGCCGCCATCAGAATCATCTTGGCCCGAATAACTTCGAAATATGGCAGCGTATATTTGGTCGCGCGACGATTCAGTTCAGTAGATTCGTCGGGCGTCAACTCGATGCGGAACAGCGCGCAGCGCCTGACCAAGACACAAATGCCACGACAACCACAAGGACGCGCAGACGGCGGCGTGCAGGGCGCGCAAGCGACCGGGAAGCGCCGACGGCTGTGCGACCGACTCCAGCGAGGGCCACCTTGCATAACGCATGTTGCCTTCACCCGATTGGGTACGAAGCGGTGAC
>JANMVO010000673.1:0-3750 GCA_031392805.1 Rhodoferax sp.
TTGGTGCGCACTGCGTCTTTGCCTTTTTCACGCACGTTGAAGTCTTCGCGGCGCTCGTAAAGTTCGGGCACGGCGTCGGTGAGATTTTTGGTTTCCTCGGGGGTAAAGAGGCCGGGGAAAAACAGGTAGCCGTCGCGGTCAAACTGGGTGCGTTGTTCAGGGGTAAGTTTCATGATGTAGCTCCAGGGGTTTCGGGTTAAGTGAATGGGTTAGTGAATGGGTTAGCGTGAAACAACTTTCACGCTCAGAGGCGCTTCGCTTGCGGGCATGGCAGTCAATACATTTGTCAACAGGCTGGCCAGATTTTTGCCAGCGTCAACGCCGTGCTGGCGGACCAGCGTCTCAGCAGTGTCTTCATCGCCTTCGCCGATGGCATTGGCAATCGCCTCGTGTTCGTCCCAGATCGACTCGCGCATGGTCGACACCTGCAGCACGGCGCCCATGGCGCGGCGAATGTGTTTCCAATGCAGTTGAGCGCTCGGCGCGATCAGCGGGTTGCCAGAGGCGGCGTAAATGGCGGCATGAAACGCCTCGTCAGCGGCCATCATGGCCTTGACGTCCCGGCCACGTGCGGCGGTGCGACCCTGGCTGATCAAACACGGGTCTATCAGGAAACGTGCCTGCGCAGCAAGGCGCGCGGCCAGCGCATCAAGCGCGCCACGCACCTGGTAAATCTGCTCCAGCCGGTCAACATCCAGCGGCGCCACCTGCACACCCCGACCGGGTGCACTCAGCACAAAGCCATCCTTTTTCAACAGCCGCAAAGCTTGGAGCACCGGCTGGCGCGAGACGGTCAGTTGATCGGCAATATCTTCCTGCGTGATGCGCGCGCCCGAGGCCATGGATCCGTCACTGATGGCGTCAAGCAAGCTGCGGTAAACCTGGTCAACCAAGTCCGGCGCGGATTCAATTTTGATGAGTTGGGAAGACATATATTGCACTCTGTATACAGTATACATGAGAAATTAGCGCTTTGAAAATGCGGGTTTACCCGCAGTGCAAGATCGTCCCTGACGCTTTTGATCGCACGCGCAACAAAGCCAACTAAGCCTGATCGCCCTTGGATCACGAACCCTTTGGGGTTCACATTAAAAAGCCAGGATTTAATCCCGGCTTTTCCCTGTCCCTTGAATGTGATGGTGCGCTCAAGATTTTATGCCCACAAATGATGGCATAATATTAAAAGGAGGATGTTATGCAAGCCTTTGCAGTGCGCGATCTGCGCGAACACACTGGGGAGTTGGTACGCAACGCTGAAAAAGGCGCGTATTCGGTCGTCTCCAAGCATGGCAAGCCGCTGTTTGTGGCCCTGCCCTTTAACGACGATTTACTCAAATCTGGCGTGAATGTGGCGTTGGCTGACAAACTGGTGCTGCAGGCGGAGTTGTCGGTGGCGGCCGGTGCCAAGTTGGCAGGTTTGCCCTATTCCCGATATCTGCAACACCTGGGCGCATTGGGCTACAGCATGCTTGATGAGTCTACCGATATGGATGCCGAAATGGCGCTTTTGCAGGGCCAGTTGCCAGCTCCCAAGCCATAACTGTTCTTGTGTCGCCGATGGGTGCCAAACTCATTGTGGCCGATGCCGGGCCGCTGATTGCCCTGGCGGTCGGCGGGGTGCTGCCGCGTTGCCTGGAGATGCTGGGCGGGCTGATAGTGCCCGAGCCAGTTTTGCAGGAATGCATTCGCGACATCACGGCACCCGGTTCTGTGATTCTTCAGGACCTGCACCGCGCAGCCTGCTTTCAAACCATTCCTTTGGCCCGCCTGGCCCCGCTCGATGCCGCGTACGCCCAAGGGTTGGGCGGCGGTGAGGTCGCCGTGTTGTCCTACGCTGCGCAGCACGCACTGCTGGCACTGATTGATGAGCGCCGTGCCCGCCGCGTCGCTGCGCGTTTGCAGGTGGCGGTGATTGGAAGCGGCACATTGCTGGCAAGCCTCAAGCGCCAGGGTTTGATAGACAGCGTCAAACCCGTGCTTGCAGCCTGGAAGCAGCACGGCTACTTTGTTGCGGAGCCCTTGTTGCGCGACATCCTGCTACGGGCTGGAGAGACCTGACGGCCGTGCCCGCGAGTGCCGATGCGGGAAGCCAATCGAACTGTCATAGGCAAAGCTGCACTGGCACCCGGCACCGTACTGAACACGCTGGACTGCAACCGCATTGCCTCGCCATTGCACGCGACCCCCTAGATCAGTCAGGTCATGGCGCGCCTTTGCTGGCGCAATTGTTGACACACTTGTCGGCGCTTGCGCTCCACGAAAAAGTGGTTTATGACATGGCCCCGGGCGGCGACCAGCGCAAATGGCCGCACATGAGGATGACCCCCTGGGGCGACACGCCAACGCTGCAACGTGAGCCGACATCACGCTGTGCACGACGATTGCGTTCTCGAAGATTCCGGTGGTTGCCACGCCGCTGGATGAGTGCTTTGAACACCTTCATGCCTTTTAGCAACGCAGGCAACCCCGGGAGAGCTTTGGCGGTGCCTACAGTGATGGCAACAGCGGGCTTAACGAACTTGTGCACCTGGGGCGCAAACAATGAGCGTCAGACGCGTGGCACGCCTTTTCCCCAATACAAACAGCCGAAAGCCCTTGTCCTATATGCATAGTTTGTTACTATATATGTAGCAATCGCCAGAAGCTGTCAAATCTCACAGGTTCAACCAAACGCCTGCGCCAACACCCCCCGCCCGCTCGCCAAATTCGTGAATGCAGTTCTGCCAACGTGAGCCTATTGCGATAAGGTGGAAACTTCTTCGGGGTTCTTGAAGCCGCCACCTTGAGAGCCTTCCACCATCAGGCCGTCAATGCCCGCGTCCACGCACTTCATGGTGGCGTCGACCGTGGGCACCGCGTGGTAGACGGTGATGCCTGCGTCCTTCAACTGGGCAATGAATTTGGCCGGGCTGCCTGCCGAGGTGGTGGTGACGAACTTCACGCCTGAGGCGCAGGCGAATTTGAGCATTGCGTCGTCTTTCAAAAAGCGGATCGGCAGGTTCACACCGAACGGCAGCTTCAAGGCGCTCATTTTCGCGATCTCGGCCTGGCAGTTCTCAGTCTCGCCCGATGAGGTCTCAATAATGCCCAAACCTCCTGCGCGGGAAACCGCTGAGACCGGTTGCGTGCGCGAAATCCAGCCCATGGGCCTGCACGATGGGGTATTTGGCGCCGATGTGGGCGAGGACGCGGTTGGTCATGAGGCTTCAATCAGGTGACGGGGGAGAGGGAACGATTATTGCCAGATGGCCTTACACCCAGTGTCGCTCCAGTTACCAAAGCTCAATCACGCGCGCCCGGTGCGGCGCCAAGGCGAGCTAATGTTGGCCCGTAGGCTTGCGTAGTTCTTGCAGCCCGGTCAAGGTCATGGCTTTGACCAGCGAGCCCAGAATCTGGCGCTCTACTTCCGCGCGATCTGGCTCGCGCCGGTCATCTATCACGACTCGGATTTCGCGCCCATGCAGATAGGGTGAATTTTTCACATCGCCTGCCTTGCGCATCGCGGCCCCGGTGGCTGTGTGGTTTGCCGGAATGACGTCTATGTATTCGCCGTCCAGCAGGAAGTCAAAGCTGTGCTCGCGTTTGGACTGGCCCTTGATCTTGGGTCGGCGCTCCAAATGGGCCTGTGGCTTCCATTCGCGCAAAAAAATCTCGGCTTCATCCGCAAGATTTTTGGTTTGTTCATCCAGGCCCAACTGCTCACGCTCCCATTCGGCAACCGACAACATCGCGCTGATCGTCGTGGCCAGC
>JANMVO010000697.1:0-7318 GCA_031392805.1 Rhodoferax sp.
CCCGGCATCCGCACCCATTGCAGCGTGGCCATGGCCAGACTGGCGCTGTGGGCCACGGTGAACGCCGTCACCTGCAACGCGATGGGGCGGGCCACGGCAACCATCTCGGGCCACACCGGGCTGCGGCTGTGCGCCTGGTGCAGCAACGGCACTCTGGCGATGGCTCCCAGCACCAGGACGAAAACAAACAGCAGATGGTCCAGGCCAGAGCCGATATGGGCCATGCCAAGCCAAAACAGGGCCCAGGCTTGTGGCTGTTGGCCCGAGCGCACGGCCACTTCCGGGTGCGCGCGGTCCAGCACGTGCTCGGACCGCACACCCAGGCCGTCGGTGACGCTGACGATGCTTCGGTAGTGCTCGCCAAATAGCTGGGACAGGTCGTCACGCAGTACCGCATTCGGCGCACCCAAGGGGCAGCCTGCCTGCGCCAGCACGACCAGGCGCGTGCTGTCGGGCGCTGCACCCTGCAGGCGAATGCGCCGCCATTGACACGGCCTGCCGCCCTGTGTCAAAACCATCTGGGTGCGAAGCCATTGTCCCAACTGGGCGGCAGCACCCGAGTCGCCCGCCGCAGCGCGCGTCAGTGTGTCGCGCGCAGGTTGGTCAACCTCGCTGACCGGCAGGCTCAGGCTAAATTGCATGGCCGTCTCGCGCAGGTCCAGCGTGGCCAGGCCGGTGCTGGTGGCGTGGGCCTGCACCAATGCAGGTGCCAAGGCCAGCCAGGCCAGCGCCAGCCCTAACGCCAATTTCAACGCCAACCTCAACGGCAACATCAGCGGCAACCCTACGCCAACCGCAACGTCCACCCCAAAGCCAGCAGACGCAAGATGGCGCAACGCAGAACAGGGGGCGAACTCAAGGCGCAGGCAAAAGAGCGCTGGCTGCGTCGGCCAAATAGGACGGCAACAACAGCACGTCGGCCTGCGCTTGCGGTGCGGCTACAAGGCGCGCGTAGGTCGACAAGCCCATCGGGTTTTTGCCGCCCAAGTCAACGCGCAGCACGGGCGGTGCGCCAGCGCTGTCCGAGGTAGCGACGCTGACGCGAAGCGCCTGCCCCGGCGCCAGGCCATAGGCCGCCAGTTCTGAACTGGAAGTCGGCAGGGAGCGCTCAGGCGCGCTGTTGTGCAGCAGCATGATCAGCTCGCCGAGTTTCAGGCTGAGTGGGGCATCAACACCGCGCCTTGCATCGCCCGCCACCCGTTGCCAGGGTGCGCCCACGTCGGCCCGCACATAACGCACAGCGGGACGTCCACTGGCGGACAGTTCCAGCACTCGAACCTGGCTTGGCAGCGTGTCTTTCATGAGGCCACTGGCCGTGTTGAGTGCCAGCGAACCGCTGCGGTCATCGCCCCAGAAGGCCATGCCAGCCAGCCCCAGTGCTGCGGCAGCGCCGACCAGCCACCACAGCGGTACACGCCAGAGCCGCCTGGCCCGCCCGGGGCGAATGGGCAGGGTCACCGGCGGCGCCACCACATAAAAATCCCCAGCAGCGCCGCCAGCCCGGGCAAAACCAGGACCGTGAGGATGAAAATGTTGCGCATCTGGCCTTCGGTCAACGCCACGGTGGGCAGTACCTCGGTGCTGGGTTTCATGGCCGGGCCGCGCTCCTCACCGCGCAGCCAGGCAATCAAGCCCAACGCCAGATCGGAATTGGCCAGATACGGGAAGAAAGAATTGCTGGCGAAGTCGGCATCTCCCACGATGGCAAATCTGAACGGGCGCGGGCCCTGCCCGTTCAGCAACCCCTGCGCCGATATGCCCAGGGTGTGGACTGCCGGTTTATTCAGGTTTTGACCCGCAGGCGCCTTCGCGTAGCTCTGCTCGCTGGTGGATAAAAATGCGCTGGTTTTCACACCGTCCGCCGCCACCACACGCAACGGCCTGGCACCCGGGAAGAACGACAGCCCAAGGTTGATGGTGGCGGGATGCGTTGGGTAAGCGCTGATGGCCACCATCTGCTCATCGGTGAAGTAGTGGCTTTTCGGGTCCACCAAAACCCCATCCTCCACCGCCACGCCCATGCTTGCCAGCAGCTCGGCCAGCGGGCCGTCCACCGGATAGTCTGGCTCGATCAGCAAAAGCAGGTTGCCGCCTTGGCCAAGATAGGCTTTGAGTTTGGCGATGTCAGGCGGGGCAAAGCGATAGCGAGGATTGCCTTCAACCAAAGCCGCACAGTCCCCGGGCACGGCACCGACCTTGGCCAGCTCCACCTTGCGCACGCTGTAGCCGAGCTTTTCCAAAGCCCGGCGCAGGCGGCCCAGCCCGTGCTGCTCGACATTGACCAGGGTTGTCTCCTGGCCATGCTGGTGACCGCCGCTGCCCTCAAAATGGGTGTGGAACTCGAAGTTGTCAATATCGTATTCGCCTTGGCCCGAGCCAAAACAAATCGGACGGTTGTCGTTGCGTGTGATGCGCACAATGCCCAATGCAATTTCCCGGTCGTCTGTGGATACCACCTCCAGGCGCTTGTCACCGGCCGTAATCACCGCAGCGTTGTAGATTTTCATGCCCATGCGGTTCGCCATGCCGGGGTTCTGATCCGGGTCAACCGTGCGCACCTTGAGCAAGGGATTGCTGCGCCCCAAGGTTTCCATGATGGTTTTTGCACCCACCGCATTCGGGTTGTTGCGCTGGTAAAAGTAGGTGAGCTCAACCTCGCTGGTCAACTCGCGCACAACACGCTGGACATCGGGCGATGGTGTGAAAGCGTGTTCCCGCGTGAAATCAAGATGCGCATCGTGCTTGTACAAGATCACATTCGCGACGATGGTTGCCATCGCAGCGGCTGCGATCAATCCGGCCCGCGCCAGAAGCCGGGCAGATCCCGCAGCCGGCACCCGCACTTTCAGCAACGCTGCCAGAAATACCGCCAAGGCACCCAACGCAGCAAAAAACCAGACCAGATCCAGCCATTCAGACCCACCGTGCTCCATCATGCGCGCTCCTGCAGGCGACGCGTCGCCAGCCACAAGGCAAACACCGTGATACTGAGAAAATAACCAATGTCAGACGCAAACACCGAACCCGTCGCAATCGGCTTGAAGTGGCCAATGAGGGACAAATTGAGCACAAAACCCTGCGACCAGCCCGGCAACACCACGCTGACCGAATCCACAAACCAAAGCATCAAAAAGATGCCAATCGAGAACGCAGCGGCAATCACCTGATTTTCGGTGTAGCAGGAAATCAGGATTCCGACCGACACCAGGGCCGCCGCCAGACTCGCCAGCGCCAGGTAGCCTGACACCATGGGGCCGACATCCGGCTCCCCATGAATTGCCAAAATCACCGCGTAGACGATGGCACCACAGTAAATGCCCAGCACCAGCAAATAGGTCGCCAGAAATTTTGCCAGCACGATGCTGAATTCGGCCACCGGAGCGGTCAGCAGCAGCTCCAGTGTTTCATTGCGCCGCTCTTCGGCAAAAGCGCGCATCGTCAGCGCCGGCAGCAGCAGGATGGACAGCACATACATCTGGTGAAAAATGTATTGCAGGTTGGCCACCTTGGTGTTGAACAGGGTGAGGCTGAAGGTGTAGCCCAAAACCAGTAAAAACACGGCGGCAATCGAGTAGCCGACGGGCGAGCCCAAAAGGGCATGTATTTCTTTTCCAAGCAGGGTGCGCAACGCCATTCAGAGTGCTTTTCAGATTGTTTGCAGATTGTGTTCAGGCCAGCGACAAAAACCAGCTCTCCAGGTCGGGCGTGTCCGCCATCGAACGCACCCCCTTGAGTTCGCCTGCGAGCAGCACCGCCACGCGGTCTGCCACTTTGTGCACTTCCGACAGGATGTGGGAGCTCAGCAGCACCGTGTGGTGGCCGGCCAGGCGGCGTATCAGCTCCCGGGTTTCAATGATTTGTCTTGGATCCAGCCCGTTGGTGGGTTCATCCAGCACCAGCACACGCGGCTCATGCACCATCGCCTGGGCAATGCCCACGCGCTGCCGGTAGCCGCGCGACAAAGCCGGAATGGGCGTGTTGAGCCGGTCGGTGATGGCCACGATTTCGGCGACGCGATCTACAGCCTCTTTGACCCGCGCCTTCGTCACACCCCGCAAACGCGCAGCAAAATGAAGAAACTCGCCTACCCGCATGTGACGGTACAGCGCCGCCGATTCCGGGGCGTAGCCAATTTGACGGCGCGCGGCCATTGAATCAGACACCACATCGTGCCCAAAAACACGAATCGACCCACTGCTGGGCGCCAGGTAGCCGCACAGGGTGCGCAAAAAGGTTGTTTTGCCCGAGCCGTTGGGCCCGAGCAAACCAAACACTTCGCCAGGGGCAATCGTGAGAGAAAAATCTTTCAGGGCACGAACTTTGCCATAGTGCTTGCAAACCACCACCGCTTCAATGGCGGGCAACAAGGCCGGGTTCAGGCTCTGATTCTCGTTTTGAAGCGACAACGTCAAACCTGCCCAGCGCAGGTCTGCCCGTGAACCATCAACTCAATCATAGAACTCGGGTGCCTTCTTGGTCGCCTTGAAAATTTCGGGGTCATGGCCGTAAAAAATGCGAGCCCCTTCAGCGTCCCGGATCAGCTTGATCTTCGCGATGGCGGCGTAAGCACCCCGCGGGTCTTGGGTGCCGGGGATCGGTGGAATCAGATTCTTGTCGAGGTTTTCTTTCAGGTACACCACGTCGGACGTCAGAATCACCGAACCCGTCTTGGGCAGCTTCACCACGGCAAACTGGCTTCCGGGCGAGTGCCCCGGGGCACGGATGATGCGGAAGGTGCCATCGCCAAACAAGTCAAAGTCGCCATTGAGCTTGATGACGTTCATGTTCTTCAACTCGGTCAAGTCACCCGGAATGTAGAACACCGAGAAGCCGGTCTCGGGTGCCAGCGCCGAGTTGTACTCGTCATTTTGCATGATGACCGTTGAATTCTTGAACTGGAACGCGTTGCCGCCATGGTCCAGGTGCATGTGCCCCAAGACCGCGAATTTGATGTCCTCCACTTTCATTCCGATCCTGGCCAATTGTGCGGGAATGGCATCGTCCTTGGTCATTTTCAGGCCAAAGCCTTTGGCCAGCGGCCCCCACCAGCCTTCTTCATTGCCGATCGTCTTGTCGCTGTTGCCAGTGTCGAAAATTATGTTGCCTTTGGGATGCTTGAGCACATAGAAGCTTACCGGAATGCTGTTGGGCGCCAACATGCCCTCGGCGCCCATTTGCAGACCCGCCTTGGGGAAGCCGCCGAGCGAGCCGGACGAGAAGACATACAACTTGATGTCCTGGTTTTGGGCCTGCGCCGGGACGGCACCCCAGAAAAGGGTTGTCGCCGCCACGGCCACTGCGGCGCGACGGGCAATGCTTGCAAACTTCATGGTTGACTCCTGGTTTGAAAAATCGAACATCAACTTTGCATGATTTAAGCGTGGCGCAGGGCAATCAGCCCTGGTTCGTTTGGTTTAGAACACGTCACCACGATCACGCCAAGTCATTGTGGGTTATAGCAGAGTCACCACGCACCAGCCGCAACCGGAACGCCCGAATTAGGGAAACCTCTTATGAAAAACTGTTGCTTTCCGTGCCACAGTTGGATTGTCCGACAAAGTCACTTGCCAAGATGAATATTTCCCAATCCGGTTTCGCCCCTGCACAGTCTGCCCGCGCCTCAAAGATAAAGGCGCCGGCATGACCACGGCGGCAGTAACCACGGTAGTGTCATTTAAAGCGCTTTCACTGGCTCCGTTTGAGCGTGTCAAGGTGATGCCTGCCTACAAGGCAGTGTCAGGCGCGGTCGAGCAGCGCATCGTGCGCGGCGAATTGAAACCCGGCGTGCAACTGCCGACCGAGCAGGAATTGGCGCAACAATTTGGCGTGAACCGATCCACCGTGCGTGAAGCCATTCGCCAGCTCGAACAAGAAGGGCTGGTTGAGCGGCGTGCCTCCAAGCGCTTGCACGTCACGATGCCTGGCGCATACGATGCTGCGCCCAGGGCCGCGCGCTCGCTGCTGTTGCAACAGATTACCTTTGACGAGCTGTGGCAAGTCGCGCTGGTGCTGGAGCCGCAGGCTGCACGCCTGGCCGCGAAAACAGCTTCAAGCGCAGATCAAGTCGAGCTGCAGGATAGCGTGACGCGCCTGGCTGCCCACTACAAGGCCCAAGGCTCGATCCTGTCCCACGCTGAACTTGACATCGAATTTCACGCCTTGGTGGCCCGCATTTCTGGCAATCGGGTGTTGATGCTGGCGCGCGAGTCCATCAACCTGCTCTACCGCCCCTCGCTGATCAGATTGCAGCAGGTGTTGCCCCAGATGGAGCGGCGCAACCTGGACGCGCACAAACGCATCGTGCGCGCGATTGCCGCAGGCGATGGCAATCTGGCGCAAGAGTGGACGCGCAAGCACCTGATCGATTTTCAGCGCGGTTATGCTCTGGCGGGTATCCCCATGAACACGCCATTGCAAATGCACCATCTTGGATAGGCAAACAACCAGTCACCTGCAAGTCAACGGCCCGCCAGCCATGACACGTTTACATTCACTGCGGCAACACGCCGCCCTTTCAACCTAGAGCCACCCGAAGGAGACTTATTCAATGACCACTTTTTATCCAACAAGGCAAAAGTCGGTACGCCGCTGGCGCAAGGCCTGCATTGCCGCTGCGGTCTCACTGGCCGCGCTGCCTGCATTGGCGCAGGAGACTTTCAAAATCGGCATCGTCAGCTTTCTTTCCGGCCAGGCGGCAGAGAGTTTTGGCGTGCCGGCCGTCAATGGCGCCAAGGTGCTGATTGACGCGTTCAATAAAGGCCAGGCACCGGCACCTTACAACAAGGTGGGCTTTGGTGGCATGAAAATCGAGCCTGTGTATGTTGACGAAAACGGTGGCGCCACCAAGCAGGTACAGGAACTGCGCAGCCTGTATGACAGGGAGAACGTCGACGCGGTGGTGGGCTATGTCAGCTCGGGCGACTGCCTGGCCGTGGCACCCGTGGCCGAGGAGATGAAGAAGTTCCTGATCCTGTACGACTGCGGCACACCGCGCATTTTTGAAGACGGCAAGTACAACTATGTGTTTCGCACCTCTTCCCATGGCGCCATGGACAACGTCTCATTGGTGCGCTATTTGAAAGCCAAAAACGTCAAGGTGGATCGCTTCAACATGATCAACCAGGACTATGCCTGGGGCCAGGACAGCAAGAAAGATTTCATTTTGACTATGGACCATCTCTACAAGGGTGCCAAAGTCGAGGCTGACTTGTTGCCAAAATTCGGTGCCGGTCAGTACGGTACTGAAATTTCGGTACTGCTATCCAAACCGGCCGACGTACTGCACTCCAGCCTGTGGGGTGGCGACTTGCAAGCTTTC
>JANMVO010000699.1:0-5424 GCA_031392805.1 Rhodoferax sp.
CCGCAGTGCTTCACGCAAGTACGCCAGTTGGTTGATTGGCACCGCGCCAAGGGCGGCCCAGGCTGACTGGTTCAGCGCAAAACCGTTGTACTGGTATTCAGCGGTAACCGACAACTTGCCAAGGGTGGTGTAGGTGAGGCCGGTGACCAGGCGATTGCGCGTGGCCGGGCTCGGCGTCAAAGCCAATGCGCGGCTTAGCAAGTCGGGCTCACTGCCGCGCGACCATTCCAGGTGCGCTACTGCGGCGTCTGACAGCAACGCTGTCAGGCTGGCACCGAGCGTTGGCGACAGGCCCTGCTGTTTGTAAACCAGCACCTGGCTGCTGACGCGCTGCGAGAACTGTGTGCTGAGTGCGATCAAGGCACGGTCGCGGTTGTTGGTGGAGCCGAGGTCCAGGCTCCAGCCATCCGGATTGGGGCGGTCGGCCAACTTGGGTGCAATGGAAATCGACAGTGAGCCATCGGCCCACAGGCGTTGCCCGCGCAGCATGACGGTACCCAGCCGATTTTCGCGCACGGCAAAGGGGTCGGCGGTGGTCAGGACGCGCAGGCTGCCGTCGTGAAAAAAGTCGGTTGGGTTGTAGCCATAACCTGGCCCATAACGCAGGTTGATACGCCCAAACTCCAGCACGCTGTTTGCGCCCTCGGGCTGCCAGCTCAAATAGGCCTCGCGCAGGCTGTTCACGGTCTCATCGGCGCCTGCGTCCCGGGGATGAATCCGGTCAAGCCGGTCGGAAAAGACGGCGCGCAAGCCCGGGCCAAGCCGTGCTGTATGCGAGAAATCCAGCGAGGCGCGCCCAATATTGCGGCTGTTGGGCTGGTAACGCTGGCTGGCGTTGCCAATCGCCCCTTCCACATAAACTCTGGTGTCCTTTGGTGCTTGGGGGGTGGGGCTGGTGGCGCTTTGCAGGTTCAAAGCGTCGGTGTCCGCATCTGCGCCCAGCGCTGGCACTGCGTGGACCAGAGCCACGGCGAGAAGGGGATAGACAAACTTGCGGGCAAAAAGACGCATGAACTTACTCCGGTTGAAAGCGGGGCAGAAAATCCCGCTGTAGCCACGTATCGGGGATGGCGCGCGCCTTGTAATCTGAGAAGCGCATGAGCGTGACCGACTGGGGATTGAGTCCGTCAATGATCACAGTCTCGGTCGGGCGCTCAGCCCCCAGCTCAGGCTGGAAGCGGCGATAGTAGGCGGTTTTGAGCAGACGCGACGACTCGGCGAAAAAGCGTGCCTTCAGGGGCCGATTGTTCTCGACATCGACCCACATTTCAATGCTTGCATAGGTAACATCCGGCGACACGGCGGTCAGCACGAGTTTGTGGGCCTTGCGTGTGCGGCGCTCGCCATCCTGGATGTCCTCTTCGTCGGCCAGTGTTGCCTTGTAGTCTTTTGCCAGGTTCACAGTTGCCACATCACCATTGGACGCCTGCCCCAGCAAGCGCTGTTGCGGCGACAGGCGAACACTGGCCTTGTTGGTTGGGTCGTAAAACCACAGGTCATTGCCGTTCTTGAGCATCAGCTTGCCAGCGTCGCGTGCTGGCAAGACGAATCGAAGCAGGCTGGCGAACTGGCCACCCTGCGCTTGTGTGCGCGAGTAACTGACGAGCGTGCTGGTGTCAACCTGCTTGCCTGCCTGAAATTCGGTCAGTGTGACAGTAACACTGAAAGCTCGCCCCGGGTTGCGAATGGCATCACTTGCGACCAGGATCTCCTGCCCGCCCGGCGCGGCCAATGCCAGATCGGACCCGAGTATCAACGAAACGAAAAACACAATGACGGGTTTCATAATCAGGTTGCTTTTTTTATCCAATCAAACATGGCGCAGGGCATCCACCACGTCGAGTTTCGCAGCACGGTAAGCAGGCCACCAGGCCGACAGCACTGCAATGCAGATTAGGCCGAAGGTGGTGCCCAGAATCATGCGAGTTTCGCCCCAAACCCTCAACATCAGTGGCAAAGGTTCCACACCACCCGGCGGCGACCAAGTCAGGCCCATCTTGTTTGCAATGGCCGCAACCACAATCGCCAGCACGGCACCGAGGACAGAGCCGCAAATACCAAGCAACATCCCTTCGGTTACGAAAAGGCGACGGATACCCGCACGCCTCAAGCCAATGGCACGCAGCGTGCCTATCTCCACAGTACGTTCAACGACAGCCGTGTTCATGGTGTTGCTGACGGTGAACAAGACGATAGCTCCAATCAGCGCAAAAATGAAACCAAATATTGTGTCAAACAACTGTACTGTTTGGCCATAAAAGGGATACAAGGTTCGAAAGTCCAGCACCGCCAGCGGTTGGCTGGCTGAAAACGTGGCCAGTATAGGTACCAGGCGCGCCAACGCTGCCGGAATCTGGTCGGAGTGGCGCAACTGGAGGATGATCGAGGTGACCTTGGGTGGCGATTTGCCATATACCAACTGCTGTGCCTGCGCAAGATGCATCATCAGGTAGATTTCATCAAGCTCTTTAAAACCTTGATCCTCGGCGCGTATTATTTCCAGCGAAGTGACATTGGGCGTACCTCGGGCACTACCGGCCAGGACCTCAATTCTGCGTGGATTGACCTTGGCGCCTCTGGATACTTTCGGGGTTTCATGCAGACTTAACTGAGCGATGTCGTCCGGCAGATCCGCCCCCTCGGACCTCTGCTCCTTTTCGGGCGTGGGGCAGTGGGCAATCTTCAAGGCATCGCATAACTGGAGTACTCGGGCAACGCCAGTTCCCACAATGGCCGCATCTGGCGCCGCCCCCTCGAGAGCAGAAGCCGGATAGCCGGTGCTCAGATTGAAGTCATTCCAGCGCCGCATGCGGTTGATGTCTTCCGCAACGAACCCATTGCCAATAATGGTGCGGGATACGCTGGCCGCGTAGTTGCCGGCGATGCCGCCAAACTGCAAGGTTGGTGTCGCCACCAGCACCATGCCTCGCAATACTCCATCGTTCTGGATGGCGGCAAGAATTTTTGTGTAATCGGCAATACCGTAGGCGGTCGGGTTGCCACTGCCATAAAGATAAAAGTCCCTGTGCTGAATTTGCAGGTGACCGCCAGTTTGCACATAGGCGGTGTGCATGGAGTAGTTGATGTTGGTGCTGTAGCCGCCGAACAAAAGTATCGAAGTCGAACCAATCGCCATTGCCAGCAAAGTCGCCAATGAGCGGCGCCGGTTGCGCAAAAGATTGCGCAAGGCGAGGTTGAGCGTCATCATGGCGTGGCTTCCTGGCTTTTGCGACGAATGCCCTGGATGACCCCGTCTTTCAGGTAAATCGTGTCGTCTGCCGCCTTGATGACTTCAGGGTCATGGGACGAAAAAATAAACGAAATTTCGTAGCGCGCCACCATACGGCGCATCAGGGAAAGTATGGCGGCACCGGTCTGGCTGTCCAGATTGGCTGTCGGTTCGTCAGCGATGACCAGTTTGGGCTTGCGGGCCAGCGCGCGGGCAATGGCGACACGCTGCCGTTGCCCGCCAGACAGTTGACCAGGCAGGTTTTTTGCCTTGTCGCCCAAGCCCACGGCTTCCAGCAGCTTGGGCACCCGGTCGCCCCGTTTTTTTGCCGATGCGCCCGCCAGCAGCAGAGGATATTCAATGTTTTCGTAGGCGCTCAGGACCGGCAGCAGGTTGAAGTTCTGAAAAATAAACCCGATGTTTTTAGCGCGAAAGTCTGACAGCGCATCATCCGTCAGCTCCCCCACCTTGCAGTCCGCCACAATGACTTCGCCAGAGTCAGGCTTGTCGATACAGCCGATCATGTTGAGCAGCGTTGTCTTGCCGCTGCCTGACGGGCCCAGCAGTACGGTAAAACACGCCTGGCGCACCAGAATATCGACCGACTTGATCACGGGCACGCTGATCGAATCCAGGTGGTAGGTTTTATTGACCCCGCTGAGAACGGCTACTGGTGGCTGGCTCGCCCCGGGCTCCAATGCGACTTCGGTCATTTTGCCCTCAAGTGGAATAGGTTTGTTACACCCTATAGTAACCCTTGTACCAGGTACGGGCAAAGCGTATCCAATGTGCTCAGATCGATAGTGAAAAAGCCAAAGTCCATGCCTTGGTCTTGCCATATTGACAACACTCCAGGCGCGTCTTTTTCGAGTACATTAAAAATATGCCTTCAATAACCTTCGATACGCTTAAATTTGCTGAGAAGCTGATTGCCGCTGGCGTGCCCGAAGCACAGGCTAAGGCGGAGGCTTCGGCTCTGTCTGAGGTGCTCGAAATCAATCTCAAGGATCTCGTTACCAAGGAACATTTGGACTACAAATTGGCTGAGTTGAAAGCAGACCTCATCAAGTGGGTCGTTGGCTTGGCTTTGGCACAGTCTGGTTTGCTGGTCGGCATTTTGCTCAAGCTGGCTTGACCGTCCGCATCAAACCCCGTAGTAACCCCGGTACCAGGCCACAAACCGCCCAATGCCGTCCTTGACACTGGTCCCCGGCACAAAACCAACCCAGTCGTTCAAGGCATCTGTGTTGGCATAGGTTTCAGGCACATCCCCGTCCTGCAACGGCAGCAGACGTTTTTCAGCTTTTTTGCCCAAGGCGTCCTCAATGCAGCCAATGAAATCGAGCAGGGGAACCGGGTTGTTGTTGCCGATGTTGAACACCCGGTAGGGGGCGTTGCTGGTGGCGGGGTCGGCGACGTTGGCGTCGTATACCGGGTTGGGGGTTGCCACACGGTCCAGCACGCGCACGACGCCTTCAACGATGTCTTCCACAAAGGTGAAATCGCGCTGCATATTGCCGTGGTTGAACACGTCAATCGGCCGGCCTTCCAGAATGGCCTTGGTGAACAGGAAGAGCGCCATGTCGGGCCGGCCCCACGGGCCATACACGGTGAAAAAGCGCAGGCCCGTGGTGGGCAAGCCAAACAGATGGCTGTAGGTGTGCGCCATCAGCTCGTTGGCTTTTTTGGTGGCGGCATACAGGCTGACCGGGTGGTCCACGCTGTCGTGCTCGGAAAACGGCATTTTGGTGTTGCCGCCGTACACGCTGGAGCTTGACGCATAAACCAAGTGCTGCACACCGCTGTGGCGGCAGCCTTCCAGGATGTTGGTGAAGCCCACAATGTTGCTGTCGATGTAAGCGTGGGGGTTTTGCAGCGAATAGCGCACGCCGGCCTGGGCGGCCAGGTGAATCACGCGGTCGAATTTTTCCTCGGCAAATAGCTGCGTCATGCCGGGGCGGTCTCCCACATCGAGCTTCACGAAACGGAAATTGGTATGCGGCAGCAGGCGGTTCAGGCGGTTTTGCTTGAGGGTGACATCGTAATAGTCGTTGAGGTTGTCCAGGCCGACCACCTCGTCCCCGCGCGCGAGCAGCTTTAGCGCCGTTGTCATGCCGATAAAGCCTGCCGCGCCCGTCAATAGAATTTTCATCAATGGGATTTTGACACGAGAGAGAATGGCAGTTTCACTTTGC
>JANMVO010000052.1:0-4807 GCA_031392805.1 Rhodoferax sp.
GCTGGCGGGGGTCGGCTTGTCTCTGGAGGACGTGCGCACCACCATCAACGCCGCCAATGTGAACCAGGCCAAGGGCAGCTTTGACGGCGCGGCGCGGGCATCCACCATTGACGCCAATGACCAGCTTAAAACCGCAGCGGAGTATGCGAGCCTGATCGTCACCTACAAGAATGGCTCGCCGGTGCGGCTGAACGATGTGGCGCAGATCGTGGACGATGCCGAGAACACGCGCCTGGCTGCGTGGGCGAGCGTATGCCCCCCCGAAGCGGCTGCGCCGCCTGCCCCCCAGGGGGGCGACTGTCCAGGGGCGGCCCGTCGCCAGTCTTTGCCGGGCGTGATCCTCAACATCCAGCGCCAGCCCGGCGCCAACGTGATTGAGACGGTAGACCGCATCAAGGCGCTGCTGCCGCAATTGCAAAGCACCCTGCCCGCCTCGATTGACGTGCAGGTGCTGACCGACCGCACGGTCACCATTCGCGCGTCGGTCAAGGACGTGCAGATTGAGCTGATGCTGGCCATTGCACTGGTGGTGGCGGTGATTTTTGTGTTCCTGCGCAGCGCGTCAGCCACGCTGATCCCCAGCTTTGCCGTGCCGCTCTCCCTGGTCGGCACCTTTGGCATCATGTACCTGGCGGGCTTTTCCATCAACAACCTGACCTTGATGGCGCTGACCATTTCCACCGGCTTTGTGGTGGACGACGCGATTGTGATGATCGAGAACATTGCACGCTACGTAGAGGCGGGCGAGCCGCCGATGCAAGCGGCGCTGAAGGGTGCCAGGCAGATTGGCTTCACCATCATTTCATTGACGGTCTCCTTGATTGCGGTGCTGATTCCGCTGCTGTTCATGGGTGATGTGGTGGGGCGCCTGTTTCATGAATTCGCCATCACTTTGGCCGTCGCCATTCTGATTTCTGCCGTGGTGTCACTCACGCTCACACCCATGCTGTGCGCGCGGCTGCTTAAAGCTACCCCCGAGGCAAGCCACGGCAGGCTGTACCAGGCCACCGGGCGATTCTTTGATGGCACGATTCGCCGCTATGGTGTGATGCTGAACTGGGTGCTGGACCGGCACATCGCCACGTTGCTGGTTTTTGCCATCACCATGGCGTTGACGGCATGGCTGTATTTCGTCGTGCCCAAAGGCTTTTTCCCGCTGCAGGACACCGGCGTGATCCAGGGCATTACCGAAGCATCACAGGCCACCTCATTCGGCGCCATGGCTGAGCGCCAGCAGTTGATGGCGGATCAAATCCTCAAAGACCCGGCGGTCGCAAGCCTGTCGAGCTTCATTGGCGTCGACGGGGCCAACACCACGCTCAACGCCGGCCGGATGCTGATCAACCTCAAGCCCAAGGGCGATCGCGACAAAGAGTCAAGAGATGTCAGCAACGTCGTCCGCCGCATCACCGACGCCACGCGCTCGGTGCCGGGGATTGAACTCTATTTGCAACCGGTGCAAGACCTGACGATTGAAGACCGCATTGCCAAAACGCAGTACCAGTTTCTGCTCTCAAGTCCGAACATTGATGAGCTGAACCAGGGCATAGTGCGACTGATAGAGCGTCTGCGCACCCTGCCCCAGCTCGCCGATGTTGCCAGTGATTTGCAGGACAAGGGCCTGCAGGCCTATGTCGAGATTGACCGCAGCGCTGCGGGCCGTCTGGGTGTGACGGTGGCCGGCATTGACAACGCGCTGTACAACGCGTTTGGCCAGCGGCTGATATCCACCATCTTCACGCAGTCCAACCAGTACCGCGTGGTGCTGGAAGTGGCCCCCGCTTTCAAGGTCGGCCCGCAGGCCTTGAGCAGCCTGTATGTGCCGTCCAGCAACGGCACGCAAATCCCCTTGAACAGCGTGGCCCGCGTGGTGGAAAAACCGGCGTCGCTGTCAGTCAACCATGTCGGCCAGTTCCCTGCTGCCACCATCTCGTTCAACGCCGCGCCGGGTGTGTCGCTGGGCGAAGCGGTAAAGGCCATCAAGCTTGAAGTAGTTGAGCTCAAGCTGCCCGCCAGTATAGAGACCAGTTTTCAGGGCGCAGCGCTGGCGTTTCAGGCCTCGCTGTCCAACACCCGGCTGCTGATTCTGGCGGCCGTGGTGACCATGTACATCGTGTTGGGCGTGCTGTACGAGAGCTACATCCACCCAGTGACGATTTTGTCCACCCTGCCCTCTGCCGCTTTGGGCGCCCTGCTGGCGTTGCTGGTGACACGGCTGGAACTGGACGTGATTGCCATCATCGGCATCGTGCTCTTGATCGGCATTGTGAAGAAAAACGCGATCATGATGATTGACTTTGCGCTGGATGCGGAGCGGGAGCAGGGCTTGTCTCCACGAGACGCGATTCACCAGGCCTGTCTGCTGCGGTTTCGGCCTATTTTGATGACCACTTTGGCTGCGCTGCTGGGTGCCTTGCCGCTGATGCTGGGCGGTGGGGTGGGGAGCGAGTTGCGGCATCCGCTGGGGGTGGTGATGGTCGGGGGGTTGATTGTGAGCCAGCTCCTCACGCTCTTTACAACACCGGTTATCTATTTGGGGTTTGCTTCTGTTGCGGCGCGGTGGAGGAGACGGGGTGCGCCGTCTGCGCTGGGGGGAGAGTTGGAATGAATGGGTTTGTTTTCTCTGCGGAGGTTTGCCGGGTGCTGCGCCCGAACGCGCAGAGAATGTTCTTTTTTGCTTATTTGTTTTGTTGCGCAAGCAAGCCGGGTGTCGCCCCGGCACACCCCGCCTGGGCAAGGCAACTCCCCCACCGGGCAGGTAAACAGAAATGAGTTTCTCCACAGTCTTTATCCAAAGACCCGTAGCCACAACGCTGGCCACGCTTGGCATCGCGCTGGCAGGCATCATCAGCTTCTTCCTGCTGCCGGTCGCACCCTTGCCGCAAGTGGACTTCCCCACGATCTCGGTAACCGCGAGCTTGCCAGGCGCCAGCCCCGACACCATGGCGGCCACGGTCGCCACGCCACTGGAACGCGCCCTGGGTGCCATAGCAGGCGTGAACGAGATCACATCAAGCTCATCGCTGGGCAACACACGTGTCACCTTGCAATTCGACTTGAACCGTGACATCAACGGCGCGGCGCGCGACGTGCAGGCGGCCATCAACGCCTCGCGTGCGTTGCTGCCTAGCGGGCTGCCGAGCAACCCGACGTACCGCAAGGTCAATCCGTCAGACTCACCCGTGATGATCCTGGCGCTCACGTCAGACACGCTCACGCGTGGCCAGATGTATGACGCCGCCTCCACCGTGCTGGCGCAGCGCCTGGCGCAGGTCAGCGGCATTGGCCAGGTGAGCATTGGCGGTGGCGCGCTGCCTGCGGTGCGGGTAGAGCTGGACCCCAACAAGCTGGCGGCCAACGGCATTGCGCTGGACGAGGTGCGCGTTGCCATCACCAGCGCCAACGCCAACCGGCCCAAGGGCTCGGTGGAAGACGCCAGCCGCAGTTGGCAGATTGGTGCCAACGACCAGGCTGCTACTGCGGCAGAATACGCGCCGACCATCATCAGATATAAAAATAATAGCGCGATACGCTTGTCTGACGTGGGCCAGGTGCTTGATTCGGTGCAGGATGTGCGCAACTACGGCGTTGCCAATGGCAAACCGTCGATTCTGCTGATTTTGAACAAGGCGCCCGGTGCCAACATCATTGAAGCAGTGGACAAGGTGCGCGCGCTGCTGCCGCATTTGCGCGCCTCCATCCCTTCCAGCATCAACCTCGATGTGGTGATGGACCGCACGCCCACCATCCGCGCCTCATTGCGCGAGATGGAGCGCGCACTGGCCATCTCCATCGGCCTGGTGATTCTGGTGGTGGTGCTGTTTTTGCGCAATGGCCGCGTGGCGCTGATTCCCGGCGTGGCGGTGCCAGTGTCGCTGTGTGGAACCTTTGTGGTGATGTATCTGTGCGGTTACAGCCTGGACAATTTATCGCTGATGGCGTTGACGGTTGCCACCGGCTTTGTGGTGGACGACGCCATTGTGGTGCTGGAGAACATCACGCGCCATATGGAGCGTGGCAAGACCGCCTTGCAGGCCTCGTTGGCGGGCGCGCGCGAGATTGGCTTTACCGTGGTGTCGATCAGCCTGTCGCTGATCGCCGTGTTCATTCCGATCCTGCTGATGGGCGGCATAGTGGGGCGGCTGTTCCGCGAGTTTGCGGTGGTGTTGTCGGCGGCAATTTTGGTGTCAATGGTGGTGTCGCTAACCACCACGCCGATGATGTGCGCAGCGCTGTTGAAGACCCCGCCCAGGGGTGCCACACCGTCGCGTCTGTCCCGCTGGTTCACACGGTTTGGGCGGGTCGTGATGCGTGGCTACCGGCGCTCTCTGGCTTGGGCCTTGCGACATCAGCCGGTGACGCTGCTGGTATTTTTTTCGGTGGTGGGTCTCAACGTTTATTTGTATGGCGCCATTGCCAAAGGCTTTTTTCCGCAGCAAGACACCGGCCGCGTCATCGGGTTTATTCAGGCGGACCAGGCCACGTCTTTCCAGGCCATGCAGCAGCGCCTGGACCGGTTTCTGGCCATCGTCCAGAGCGACCCGGCGGTTGATACCGTGACTGGCTTCACCGGCGGCTCGCAACGCAACAGCGCGCAGATGTTCATGTCGCTCAAGCCCCTGTCAGAGCGCGGTGCGTCAGCCGACCAGGTGGTGGCGCGCCTGCGCATAAAACTGGCCAAAGAGCCAGGAGCCAATCTGTTCATGATCCCGGTGCAGGACATTCGCATTGGTGGCAGGCAGGCCAACGCGCAGTACCAGTACACGCTGCAGGCCGATGACCTGGAAGACCTGCGCATCTGGGACCC
>JANMVO010000098.1:0-11364 GCA_031392805.1 Rhodoferax sp.
GGCTCTGCGCAACCTGACCGACAGGTCAAAGCAGGAAAGTCCGAGAAAATTCGGTGGATTTTCTGAACCGTTGACGCCATCGCCCATTGGGGATTGCTTAAATATCGTGCAGAGTCCTATATATCTTAATACAGACAACACTGACCAAGCCGCCCCCACCAACACACCCGACACACTCCAATCAGTCACCACTGACTCACTCAACCCAGCAATTGATACACCAACCCAGCGCAACACCCAGCATGCTGCATGGCCTACGGGATGACCTTGACCCCTCTGGCGCAAACGCGTCAATCCTGTAGCCCTTGATCACAGTTTTTTCCCAATTTTCCAAGCACGTATGGACACCATGAAACAAACAATAACTACAGCAGACCTTGGAGAAATCAAACGGCTTGCCCTGGCAATCAGCGCAGAGCCAATTCAGGAAATTGAGTTCAATGCTTCAGACCTTGAATGTGACTTCAGCAACATTCCGCCACCCTGCGCACGACGCCCGCCCACGCTGGCATCCGTTGCCAGTGCAACAGGGACATTGAAGGTCTCAATCCGAATCCCGGCATTGACGCTGGCCGCATTCAAGGAAAGGGCTGCCAAGACTGGCACGGCTTACCAAAGTTTGATCAACAAGACTTTGAAGGCCGCTGCTTTGAGCTGGGGCTCTGCATAAGAAAACTACAGGCTGGGCTGGGGCTAGTCAACTTAAACGCAGGTACTTCTCATAAAGTTGCATGGACAACTTCCGGCTTGGTAGCTCAATCGCCCGACATCGGCCCCATGTCTTCGCGGCCACGCCGTAGCCTTCTTTGTTTTCAATGGCAACGGGAATTTGCCCGATGCCAAAAAGTTGCGGACGGCGGTTCAAGTGACAGACGCGGACGAAGATTGGTATGATCCAAATAGGTGTGCCGTTTCGGTGTGCCACTTTTATAAACCTATCCGCTAAGTTGTTGATTTTGTTGGACACTCACTCGCGGGTTCGCTTCCCCCCAGCTCCACCAGACCGCATGACAAAGGCCTCCAAGTAGCGATACTCGGAGGCCTTTTCCATTGGTAAATCAGTCACTTACACTGCAACGGCATACAAAGGCAGATATTGACAGCCAAGGCAAAACCGGGGAACATAGCGGGGAACAAGCCGGAATAAATAGCCTTTTTTGGCGGTTGTTCCCCGGTTTCATAGGAGAAACGCCATGCTGACCGATGCCAAATGCCGTAACGCCACCTGCCCACCAGACAAAGCCCGTGCACGCTTCACCGATGCGTCTGGTTTGTATCTGGAAATAAGCCCGGCAGGATCAAAGCGCTGGTTTTGGAAAACATACGCAGACGGCAAAGAGGGGCGCTTGGCACTTGGCAGCTACCCCGCTCTGACGCTGACGGCAGCACGCAAAGCTCGTGACGCGGCAAAGCTGCAAAAATCCGAGGGTGTTGACCCGGTACAACTGCGCAAGGTTGAAAAGCTAAAAGCTACGCGAACCGACGGCGACACATTTAAAGTCGTGGCCTTGGAGTGGTACGGCAAACAGTCCCCCCAATGGAGTGCAAGCCATGCTGAACGATCCTTGCGTCAATTGGAGCGTGACCTGTTCCCGTGGATCGGTGACCGGGCCATGACCGAAATTCACCCCATGGAGCTACTGGCTGCACTGCAAAAGGTAGAGGAACGCGGCGCGATTGAAACGGCAGACCGGGTTTTGATGCTGGCGCGGCAGGTTTGGGACTATTGGTTACCCACTGCCCACGTTCAGCAACGGAACATCACGGAGGGGCTGAAAGGCCGTTTGACACCCTATCGCGGCAAGACCTTTGCGGCCATCCTGGACCCGGTGCGCATGGGTGGATTGATGCGGGCCATCAAAGGCTACAAGGGCGGGCCGGTAGTGCGCACGGCTTTGCAGCTAACCCCATTGCTGTACCAACGACCCGGCAATCTGCGCATGATGGAATGGGCAGAGCTTGATTTAGACGGGGCGCTCTGGACGATCCCCAGCATGAAAATGAAACGCACCAAGCTGGAAAAAGAGCAGGGCGAAGCCCACACCGTGCCATTGCCCACTCAGGCCGTGGCCTTACTTCGCGGCATCCAGCCACTGACTGGACACGGGCGTTATGTGTTCCCCGGTGAGCGCAGCCATGACCGGCCGGTATCTGACAACTCCGTGCGCAGTGCCTTGTATGCGCTGGGTTTCGGCAAAGAACAATCCTGGCATGGTTTCCGGGCAAGCGCACGCACCATGCTGGTTGATGAATTGAACATTGATTTCAACGTCATCGAGGCCAATCTGGCCCACGCGGTGAAGGATGCCAACGGACGCAGCTACAACCGGACGCAGTATGTAAAACAGCGGTTTGTGATGATCCAGCAATGGGCGGACTATCTGGACAAGCTGGCGCGGGGCGCCGAGGTGATCCCATTCAAATCGGCATAACAGTTTTTAGCCACACCTGGCTATCGGCAGCCCCCCCCTAGGGACGCCATAACCCTACAGGGGGGAAAGTTCCTGTGAATTCCTGCGATTTCCGTTGTTTCCACGACGATATTCCGAAGAAAACGCTATTCGCTACTGATTTAGGATCTAAAAGTCCTTATCAGTCCTTGTATGCAGGCGGCCCCCCCCTAGGGTTTGAGGTAATGCGTCAGAACAGCAAAACTCTCCCCTTCGCTGCATGTCGCAGCAAAAACCGCCATAGGGCGATAAGGGGTTTCAGGTATGCGAATAATCAGATTGCCAACCGTCAAGGCGGTATTGGGATACCGTTCCGACGCCAGTCCATACAACGCGATTCGGGATGGATTGCTTACAACTGGCGTTGCAATTGGTCAGCGCGCAAAGGGCTGGCCCGACTACGAAATTGATGCCATCGCATCCGCGCGCATCGCGGGCAAGTCAGACGCTGAAATACGCGAGCTGGTGAAGCGCCTTCACGCGAAGCGGACCGAACAGTTCACGGCGTAAGGGGTGGCTGATGCACACAGACACCACCCATGTAAAAAAGCCCACCGGGGACGGCAATCCCACGGCAGGCCACACAGACAGCCAGACTGTATCGAACCCGGCGAACCCCGACAAGGTGTTTCACTCACTCCGTGCAGCTTTTGCTTTGCATGGCCATGCACTGCACCGCACTGACCCCAACGACGGCGCTGTGACCTATTGGGCCGAACGCTGGGGGCTGGTGCGCTACCTGCCCACGATTGACGCGGCGCGGCGCTTCCTGGATCAAATCGGGGGGCGGCTGTAATGGACGCCATCGACCAATTCCGGCAGGCCATGACGAATGCAGGATCAACGGCACCGACCGAAATCGTTGACGACGGCGTAATCCATCGTTTCAGCACCAGCGGCAAACCCACCCACAAAAACGGCTGGTACATGCTGCACACCGACGGGATCGCCGCAGGGGCGTTTGGCGACTGGCGCGAGGGCTTTACGCAAAACTGGTGCAGCAAGGCGGACACGTCCATGACCGAAGTGGAACGGGTTGCACACCGTGAGCGCGTCAAGGCCATGCAGCGCCAGCGTGAAGACGACCTGGCACAGCGCCAACAATTGGCAGCAGCCGACGCACTCAAGCGCTGGACGGCAACAACACCTTGCACCCAGCACGACTATCTGACTCGCAAAGGCATTCAGCCCCACGGCGCAAAGATCGAAGGTGACAAGCTGTTGATCCCGATGCGTGACACGGCGGGCACGGTGCACAGCTTGCAAACCATCACGCCGGACGGCACCAAGATGTTTATGTCGGGCGGCAGGGTCAAAGGCTGCTATTTCGGTATCGGCAAACCCAAGGGTGCGCTGATCGTGTGCGAGGGCTTTGCCACCGGCGCAAGCATCCACGAATGCACCGGCCACGCCGTCGCGGTTGCTTTCAACGCGGGCAATCTTGAAGCGGTCGCCGTGGCATTGCGCACCAAGTACCCGGCTCTAAAAATCATCATCGCCGCCGACGACGACCACCAGACCCCCGGCAACCCCGGCATGGCCAAGGCCACGGCAGCGGTACAGGCAACGGGTGCAACCCTCGCCGTACCCGTGTTTAAGGCGGCAGAAGCATGAACAACATGACCGACTTCAACGATATGCACCAATTCGCCGGGCCGGATGCCGTGAAGGTATGCATTGAATCCGCTATTTAATCAGTAGCTTCTTACGCAAGCGATACGGCGGCTACAGGCATAAATGACGTATGGCCTGAACCTACACCACTGCCCAATGCCTTGCCTGCGGTTGAACCCTTCGATGCGGAGCTATTGCCGGTGGCGTTGCGCGCTTGGGTGATGGACATTGCGCACCTGATGCAGTGCCCGCCAGACTTTCCAGCCATGGGCGCCATTGCAGCGCTATCGAGCCTGATTGGCGCGCGCGCCGTCATCCAGCCAAAAGCACGAGTTGACTGGCAAGTTGTGCCGAATCTGTGGGCGCTGATCGTGGGCAGGCCGGGCGTGATGAAGTCCCCGGCGCTGGGTGAAGTGATGAAGCCCTTGAACCGGCTGGAGGCCAAAGAGCGCGAGTTGTGGCAGGCCGCGCATGATTCATGGGAGCTTGACTGCAAGGTGGCAGCCATGCAGGACGATGCCAACGAGAAGAAAGCCAAGGGCCATGCGGCCAAGGGTGACACGGCAGCAGCAAGGCAGTTGCTCGAACCCGGTGATACCCCGCCAGAACCCATTGCGCGCAGCTACATCGAAAACGATGCCACGGTCGAAAAACTGGGTGAAGTCTTGCAAGAAAACCCGTGGGGCTTGATGGCGTACCGCGATGAACTCTACAGCTTGCTGACCTCCTTGGACAAGCCCGGTCAAGAGGGTTCGAGGGGTTTTTACCTGCAAAGCTATGACGGGAACCAGAGCTACAAGTTTTCCCGAATCATCCATGGCACCACTTACATCCCGCGCGTCTGTCTGGCCATGCTGGGCGGCACCCAGCCGGGCAAAATTCAGCAGTATGTGCGTGATGCGGTCGCTGGTGGCAGCGGCGACGACGGCTTGTTGCAGCGCTTTGGTTTAACGGTGTGGCCGGACATTGCGGGTGAATTCAAATATGTTGACCAGTGGCCTGACACACCCGCAAAGCAGACCGCATGGGCGGTATTTGAACGGCTGGCTCAGTTGCAACCAGCCACCGATACAGAGGCCGTAATCTGGCGGTTCAGCCCCGAGGCACAAGCCTTGTTTATTGAATGGATTGTGCCGTTCGAGAACGAGATTCGCGGCGAAGAGCTGCATCCGGCCATGGTCTCGCACCTGGCCAAGTACCGCAAGCTAATACCGGCGCTGGCGCTGATCTTCGCCTTGATCGACACCCCGGACAGCGGTGGCATTGTTCACGAAACTGAATTGATTCGGGCGCTGGCCATGGGCGACTATCTGCGCAGCCACGCTAACCGCTTGTATGCGGCAGCGGTGATCCCCGAGACCACCAACGCCGCCACCCTGTTAGCCAAAATCAAAAGCGGCAAACTAATTGACCGTGATGGCGTGTTGTTGGACAGCTTCACACCCCGACTGGTGGCACTCAAACACTGGGCCGGGCTGGCTACACCAGATGCGGTGCGCAAGGCCGCCGATGTGCTGGCAGATTTTGACTATCTGCGCCGGGAAGTGACGCAGAGCGCTGACCCTTTAGGCAGGGGCAGACCCGGTGACCGCTATTTGATCAACCCGGCAGTGTTCAAAGGCGGTGCAGCATGAGCTGGCTAGCACGGCTAAAAACCGGCAAAACGCCCGAGAAGGACGCTACAAAAACTACAGAAACCCTTTTTGTAGTTTCTGTAGCCCCCACTTTGGCACCTTTGCAGAAAAACGAGGGAGCAATGGCGGCGGGTGCATTGCCCGGCAATGATCCTGATGCCCACTGCTGGCCGCATTCCACTGCCATGAATGGCGCAGAGATTGACCTGTTCACTGCGCGACTGCACCGGTTCACCGACAAGGGTCTTACTGCTACCGATGGCGAAGTGCTTGCCGACAAGCTGGTGGTTCGAGACCGGGAAGTAGACGACCGGCGGCTGTGCCTGGAGTGCAAGCACCTGTCTGGCTTTGGTCAAACAAGCTGGCGCTGTGGCAACTGGCAGGCCGCTGGCATCGCAATTCGCCCGCGCGACACGCAGTTGCCTGCTGATCTGGTTTTGCAGTTGCAGCGCTGCGCTGGTTTCACACCCCACCTCACATCAACACCCCAAGGAAAAGACGATGACCACGCCCACTACTGACTTAACGGCCCAGACTGCGGACGGCACCCCTGCCCCCCTTGGTGCCGCCCCCAATCCACAACCCTATGAAGTCGTCCGATTCAACGCCATCAAGCACGGCATCCTGAGTCGCTACACCGTGCTCAGCCACGAGAGTCATGCCGACTATGAAAGCCTGGTCAACTCGCTGATGGACGAACACCTGCCAGCGGGTGCCACCGAACAGCATTTGATTGAAGAACTGGCCAGCGTGATCTGGCGTAAGCGCCGGGTGCTGCAAGCCGAGGGTGCCACCATCAACAAAGGACTGAAGGAATCCGCCCGCAGTGCCAAGACCGTCATCCCCGCTGCGGCACCGTTCGAGATGGGGTTGTCAGGCGAGAACACCGACATCCGCGACCTGATGGACTTGAAGCCGGACGATGTGGCTGAAAGTCATCAGAGCGCCAAACATGACATCGACGCCACCAACAAGGCCAGCGCCATTCTGCGCAAAGGTGGCGACCGCGCCTATGACAAGGCCCTACGCGCCCTTTTGCCTGACACCCGTGAATGGTGGCAAAACTATGTTGACGACGAGGAATACACCGCCGACGCCACGGGCTTGGCGGCTTTCATCAGTGAACACGTCACCCCCTTGTGCTACCAACAAGAAAAAGAATCCCGCCACCACGATGCCATCGTGAACCAAACCATTGGTGAAGGGCTGCAAGCCCACAGGCTGGAGAAGCTTTCTCGCTACGAAACGCATCTGGACCGCAAGTTTGAGCGCACTTTGGCCATGCTGATCAAGCTGAAAGACCTCAGAAGCAGCCGCACGGCGTAAAAACATGCGTCCTTTCCGGCAACACTCAAAACACCAAGAACCCAGTATCCATGCGGGTTGCAGCGTGATTCATGTGTTTTCAGGTCACATCACCTTTTCAACTTGCCAATTGATTTCGGCAAAAACCGGAGATTAGAGATGGGTGGACGCGGAAGTGGTCGGCGCAGCAGCTACAGCGGCAAACCGGAGACCGGCGATTCCATGCCGCTGGACATCCGCAAGATCACCCGCAAGGGCTTGCTGGTTTCGGGGAATAGCTTTAGCTGGCAGTGGCTGGTGAACGACCGGCAGGTGGCGGGCATCACTATCCGGGTGGATTTGCAAAACGTGGTGCTGTCCTACCGCATGAAGGGCACGGGCGAAGTCGTGGAGCAACGGGTGCAGACGCAAACCTCACCCTGCCACCTGGGCGGCCAGCGCCACTGGTTCACCTGCCCCCGATGCAGCAAGCGGGTTGCGGTGCTGTATTCGCCGGGGCGGTATTTTGCTTGCCAACAATGCGGTGGTCTGGCCTACGCCAGTCAGAAGGAAAGTGTTGGCGACCGCGCAATGCGACAGGCCGATAGGATCAGGAAACGCCTGGGTTGAGTGGCGGGTATTGCTCACGGCGATGGCAGTAAACCCAAAGGCATGCACTGGACGACCTACCAACGGCTCAAAAGGCACCACGATGCCTTGGTGCAGGTCAGTTTCCACGACATTGGCCGCAAGCTGGGTTTCCTACACAAGTTGCTGGAGGGGTAAATCTGTTTCGCAAAATCGCCCGTCACCCATGGGGTAAGCTTGCCAGCTTGTGCCGTAAGGCATCAGGGCAACCCACAAGAATTCCATGGCCATCAAGAAATCCGACCTCTATTCTTCCCTCTGGGCCTCCTGCAACGAGTTGCGCGGCGGCATGGATGCCAGCCAGTACAAAGACTATGTGCTGTTCCTGCTGTTCATCAAATACATCAGCGACAAATACGGCAATAGCGACGACTTTGCCCCGCCGGTGACCATCCCCCCTGGGGCCAGCTTCACGGACATGATTGCCCTCAAGGGCAAGAGCGACATTGGCGACAAGATCAACACCCAGATCATCCAGCCCCTGATTGACGCCAACATCCGCCTGGCCCGCAGCGACTTCCCCAACTTCAACGACCCCGAGAAACTGGGCGAAGGCCCGGCGCTGGTGGAGCGCCTGAGCAACCTGATTGGCATCTTTCAAAACCCGGTGCTCGATTTCTCGCAAAACCGCGCCGAGCATGACGACATTCTGGGCGACGCGTATGAGTTTTTGATGCGCCACTTTGCCAGCGAGAGCGGCAAGAGCAAGGGCCAGTTTTACACCCCAAGCGAGGTGAGCCGCATCATCGCCAAGGTCATCGGCATTGCGCCGGGCAACACCTTGGCCTCCACTACAGCCTACGACCCCACCTGCGGCTCTGGCTCGCTCTTACTCAAGGTGGCGGCCGAGGCAGGCAAGCACATCACGCTGGAGGGGCAAGAAAAAGACGTGACCACGGCGGGCCTGGCGCGCATGAACATGATCCTGCACGACTTCCCCACCGCCAACGTGCTCTCAGGCAATACGCTGGATTCGCCCAAGTTCAAAGACGGCGAGCAATTGCGTACCTACGATTATGTGGTCGCCAACCCCCCGTTTTCAGACAAAAGCTGGAGCACTGGCTTAACGCCCGACAAAGACCCCTACCAGCGCTTCACTTGGGGCGTGCCCCCCACCAAACAGGGCGACTACGCCTACCTGCTGCATATCATCCGCAGCATGAAAAGCGGCCGCGGCAAAGCAGCCTGCATCTTGCCGCATGGTGTGCTGTTTCGCGGCAATGCCGAGGCCGTGATTCGTGAGCAACTGGTGCGCTCGGGCATCCTCAAGGGCATCATCGGCCTGCCTGCCAACCTGTTTTATGGCACCGGCATTCCGGCCTGCATCTTGGTGCTGGACAAAGAAAACGCCAACGCACGGGCAGGCATCTTCATGGTCGATGCGTCCAAAGCTTTTATCAAAGACGGCAACAAAAACCGCCTGCGCGAGCAAGACATCCACAAAATCGTGGACACCTTCACCCGCCAGATGGAGGCCGACCCAAAATACGCCCGCATGGTGCCGCGCAGCGAGATTGCCGACCCCAAGAACGACTACAACCTCAACCTGCCGCGCTACATCGACAGCACCGCGCCCGAAGACCTGCAAGACATTGACGGCCACCTGCGCGGCGGCATTCCCGAGCGCGACCTGGACGCCCCTGACAACGCCCTGGCCGCCTACTGGCAGGTGCTGCCCGGTGTGCGCGCCGCGCTGTTTGAGACCGCTGGCCGCCCCGGCTATGCCAGCCTTGCGCTGCCCCTGCCCGAGGTCAAGCCCGCCATCTTCGGCCATGCCGAATTCACTGCCTTCAACCAAACCGCCACCCATTTCTTTGCACAGTGGCGCAGCGCCGCCACGCAACAGCTGACCGCCTTTGGCAAAGACGGCCACCCCAAGGCGCTGATCGAGGCCACCGCCGAGGCACTGCTCACCACCTTCAAGCCCGCCAAACTGCTCGATGCCTACGACATCTACCAGGACCTGATGGACTACTGGGCAAGCGCGCTGCAAGACGATACCTACCTGATAGCCGCTGACGGCTGGGTGCAAGGCGCGCAGCCGCGCGAAATTGTGCAGGTCAAAGACAAAAACAACAAACTCGTCTGGCCCGAGCCGCACGACTACCTGAAAGGCAAACGCCGCTTCAAGTCCGACCTGGTGCCCGCCAGCATATTGGTCGCCAAATACTTCGCCCCCGAGCGCGCCGCCATTGACGCGCTGGACAACCTGCTGGCCACGCTGGAGCAGCCACTGGACGAAATGCTGGAAGAACATGGTGGCAAGCAATCCAACGGCGAAGACGGCTTATTAGCGGAAGCCAATGAAGCCGACGAGGACGCTCCGCCGAAAGTTAGTGCAAAGAGTGTGAAGGCCGCGTTGAAAAAAATCGGCCAAAACGCGGACTACGCCGACGAACGCCGGGTACTTGCCGCCTATGCCGATGTGCTGGACCAGCAAGCTGCCGCCAAGACCCAGCTCAAGGCCGCGCAAGAGGCGCTGGACCAAAAGATCGACGCCAAATACCCCACTCTGACGGAAGCAGAGATCAAAACCCTGGTGGTGGACGACAAGTGGATGGCCCACCTGTCTAGCGCCGTGCAGGGCGAGCTGGACCGCGTGTCGCAAACCCTCACCGGCCGCATCCGCGAACTGGCGGAGCGCTACGCCACGCCGCTGCCACAGCTTGAGCGTGAGGTAGCCACACTCGCCGCCCGGGTGGACGAACACCTGAAAAGCATGGGGGCCACATGGAACTGACCACCGACAAGGGCTACCTGGCCCTGCTCCAAAACATATCCGACACCTACACCCAGGGCCGTATTCGGGCGGTGCAGGCGGTCAACAGCCACATCACGCAAACCTACTGGCAGGTGGGGCGGCAGATTGTCGAGTTTGAGCAAGGCGGCAAAGCCCGGGCCGAATACGGCAAGGCGCTCATCAGCAAGCTGGCTGCTGACCTGAGCCTGCGCCACGGTAAGGGGTTTAGCCGAACCAATTTGATCTCCATGCGGCTGCTGTACCTGCGTTACCCAATAAGTCAGACGCTGTCTGACTTATTGGGCTGGTCGCATTGGGTGGAGCTGCTAAAAATCGACGACCCGCTGGAGCGCAGCTTCTACGAGCAACAAACCCTGCGTGAACGCTGGTCCGTGCGCGAGCTGATTCGGCAAAAAAACAGCGCCCTGTTTCTGCGCCTGGCCGCCAGCAAAGACAAAGCAGGCATCTTGCAACTCGCCGCTCAGGGCCAACTGATTGAGCAGCCTGCCGACCTGCTGCGCGAGCCCTATGTGTTCGAGTTTCTGAAAATCCCCGAGCCCTACCTGGTGTCTGAGACCCAGTTGGAGACCCTGCTGTGCAACCACTTGCAGCAGTTTTTGCTGGAACTGGGCAAGGGCTTCACCTTTGTCGGGCGGCAATACCGTGTCACCCTGAACAACACCCACTACAAGGTGGACCTGGTTTTTTACCATCGCATCCTGCGCTGCTTTGTACTGATCGACCTCAAAATCACCGACGTGCAACACCACGACATCGGCCAGATGAACATGTACCTGGGCTACTTTGCCAGTGAGGAAAACACCGAGGGCGACAACCCGCCCATCGGCATCATCCTGAGCCGCAACAAGGACGAGCTGCTGGTCGAATACGCCACCTACCAAATGAACAGCCAGCTCTTTGTGCAGAAATACCAGCTCTACCTGCCAGAACGCGAGGAACTGCGGCGCGAGCTGGAGCTGACTTTGCGCGAAGC
>JANMVO010000131.1:0-19394 GCA_031392805.1 Rhodoferax sp.
CTTTCCCGGGCCGAACACCTCGATGGCGCGGCGCAGCGGCTCGGCCGGCATAGGGCTTGCGCCGTAGATCAATGATCGCAACCTGGGCAGCTTCAAGCCTTCAAGCCCCGGCATGCGCAGGATGCGTTGCAGCATGGTGGGGATGAGCTTGATCACCTCAATCTCATGGACACTGGCCAACCGCATCACCTCGGCGGGGTCGAAGTTGCGCATGATGATGCTACAGCCGCCCTTCATGTATTGCGGCAGCACGAAGAAGCCCACGCCATGGCTGAGCGGCTGCATCAACAGTATCTTTTCACCAAGGGCGATGGGGCCGACTTCCATGAGCAGGTTCCAGGCCACGTGCAGCATGGCGCGGTGGGACAGCATCACGCCTTTGGGGCGTCCGGTAGTGCCCGAGGTGTAGAACAGGCAATAAATGTCTTCGCCGTCCACTTTGCAGGACGGTGCGTCGGCCTTGCCGGTGCCCATGAACTCCTCAAAGTCCACGCTGTCGGCCAAGGCCGCAATCGTACCTTCGGCAGCGCGAAGCCGCAACGCAATCAACGGGACGTCGTTCTCTACCCATGAGATCGCGCGCGACAGCGCGCGCGGCCTGCCGAGCCGCAGGTCGTTGAGTACGCGTTCGACTTCGACACTCACCAGGCCGCCTCCAGAAGCAAGAGAACTTCGGCCTCACTGGCCAGCCGCGGATTGAAGTACAGGCCGCGGTCGGACATGGCGCCTTTGGCAAGACGCGGCAGGAGCGCGCGGTCGAGGCCCGCATCACTCAAGCGCTGCGGCACACCCAAGCGATGCTGCAAGGCTTGGACTGCCGCGATGGCCGCATCTGCCGCAGCCAGCGGCGTCATGCCACGCGTATCGGCGCCCAGGGCCTGCGCGACCAGCGTCAGGTGTTCGGCCGCCACTTCGAGGTTGAAGCGCATGGCATGCGGCAGCATGATCGAGTTGGCCACGCCGTGCGGCAAACCGCCGAGTGCCCCCAGCCCATGACATATGCCGTGATGGATGCCAACCCGCGCATTGCTGATCACCATGCCGCTGAGGTAAGCCCCCACCAGCGCGTCGGCGCGTGCGTCTTCGTCGTCCGGTCGATCAATGACTTGCTCGAGCGCCGCCCGAAGCACGCGGATGCCCTGAAGTGCGAGCCCTTCGGAGACCGGGTTGCGCATACGCGAGTAGATGCCCTCAATGCAATGGGCCGACGCATTCATCCCGGTCCTGGCGAACAGGCCGCTCACCAGCATCAGGCGCTGCGCACCGATTGCCTCGACCTCTTCTGCCAGACTGTCGAGCGCACCGGGACGCGACAGCACCTTGCTGCGCGATGACAGGTATTGAAAGCCAGCTTGTGCACCAGTCACGACGTTCCCTGCCCAGCCGGGCGCGCATGCGCACGGAGATGGTGGTCCATTGCGCTGCGCAGCAGAGAGATATATTCCCGTTGACGCGCGCGCATTTCACGGGACCAACCACCGATGCCCTCGGCCAGCGGCAGGCCACTGACCTTCGCGATCTCGTCCACGGACGCTTCGCGCTGGAGACGCTCGAACAACTCGAACACCTCAAGAACCCGGACCGCCGATTTCACGACCCGCGCCATGCTGTTCTCCGGGGTTTGTAGCCGGTCTCTTTGGAAGATGGACCGTCCAGTTAGTTTGGCGAGGGAGTTTAAGAATTTCACATGCGCCGATAGAGAATTCGCATAAGTGAACGGCAGCAGAAGTTTCGAGGGATTACCCGAATGCCGGAGCCTTTCGGCCGTGCCGGTGCCGGGGATATCGACCGGACCACACTCAACTGGCGAGTTCGAGAAAGCGTTGCGCCGAATTTTCCATGTCTGCACGGTGGGCGAGTCAGCTTATGCATCAGCTTAAGGATTTGATCAAGTCGATGTACTGCTGCATCGCGCCTGCACTGGGGGTGCCCTTCAAGCCATTCCAGGCATCCCACTTGGCACGACCCACCATGTCGGCAAAGCCGGGCTTCTTGTCGGCGTTGTCGCCGATGCTGCCCTGCTTGTACAGTGCATAAATTTTGAGCATGGTGCTATTGTCGGGCCGCTCGCTCAGGTTTTTGGAATCGGCGGCGGCGGCGTCAAACTTTGCTTTCAGATCGGCCATGGGTATCTCCGGAAGTAAGGTTGCTTGAATGGAAAAAATGCCTGATCGGTTCGGTGAACGGTTCAGTGAACGATTGGGGTATCTGCCCGCTATCTTAAGGGTCATTTTGATTGCAGAATAGAACGCTTTCCCCAAGGCCGGTAAATGCACGGTTTGGGTGCACTGGCTTGCCGTTCTGGAGTTTTCATGGTCACCCGAATCCTTGCCAAACTAGTCGTCAAAAATGTCGCCAAAGAAGCCGTCAGACCAGCCCCACGCAAAGTGACAGCCTCTGTCGGACCTGCGGCCCGCCAGGCCGGTGAATCAGCCCGCAAAGCAGCCGGGGTGGTGCGCAAGAACGTCAAAGACGCGGTCACCGGCACGTTCGGCTTGAGTGGCGAGCGCATGGGCAAAGTCGACACCGCCTGGCTGCGAATGGACAGCGAGTCCAACCTGATGATGATCGTGGGGGTATGGGTGCTCAAGCCCGGCATCAGCTACGAGTCATTGTGTGACCGCATTGAAGAGCGCCTGTTCCAATACCCGCGGTTTACCCAGCGCGTGGTGCAGGACGCCGGCGGTGCCACCTGGGTGCGCGATCTGAAGCTTGACATTAAAAAACAGGTGGTCATTGAAAAGCTTGCCAAAAAATCAAGAGGCCAGGAACAGCAGGCGCTGCAGGACCGCGTGGCCGAGCTCGCCATGCTGCCCCTGGACAAGAGCCGCCCCCTGTGGCAGTTTCACCTGGTTGAAAATTACCTGGGCGGCTCGGCCATGGTGGTGCGCATCCACCATTGCATTGCGGATGGCATTGCGCTGATTTCGGTCACGCAGTCGCTGGTGGACGGTGGTGCGCCCCCGCCTGAGCGCAAAGCCCGCGCGCCGCAGCGCGACGGCCTGGAGGGCGCGCGGGACTGGATCAACCACAGCTTTCTCAAGCCGTTTGCCAAACTGTCTGCCAAGGTGCTGGGGGATATGGGCTCAGGTGTCGCCGGGTCGATGGAAATGCTCAATGACCCGCAAAAGGGCGTGCAAATGAGCGTCGGCGGTGCGATTGATCTGGCCCGGCTGGCCTATCAGGTGGCAATCGACACGGCCGCGCTGGTGCTCATGCCCAATGACTCGGCCACGCGGCTCAAGGGCGTGCCCGGCAAAACCAAACGCGTGGCGTGGTGCCAGCCGATTCCGCTGGAGGAAGTCAAGGCGGTGAGCAAGGCACTGAACTGCTCGATCAACGATGTACTGATGAGTTGTGTGGCTGGCGCCATTGGGCAGTATCTGCTGGCGCATGGCGACGCGGTCAAGGGCAAGGAAATTCGCGCCATGGTGCCGGTCAACCTGCGTCCGATTGAGCATGCCTACAAGCTGGGCAACCAGTTTGGTCTGGCACCCATCGTGCTGCCCATTGGCATTGAGAACCCGGTGGAGCGCGTGTACGAGGTGCGCCGGCGCATGAGCCAGCTCAAGGGCAGCATGCAGCCGCTGCTGGCCTTTGGCATGCTGGCGGTGGCCGGATTGCTGATCAAGCCAGCGCAAGACGCCATGCTCAATTTGTTCTCGAAGAAGACCACTGCCGTCATGACCAACGTGCCGGGGCCACGCGAGAAGCTTAAATTCTGCGGTTCCACACTGGAGCAAAGCCTGTTTTGGGTGCCTCAAAGCGGCACGGTGGGCCTGGGCATCTCCATCTTGAGCTATGGCGGCGGTGTGCAGTTTGGGGTGATGACTGACTCGGTGCTATGCCCGGATCCGCAGGCGATCATTGATGAGTTTGAGCCTGAATTTGCGAAGCTGGCCATGGTGACTTTGATGTTGCCATGGGGTGAGTGAGCTTGCCCGCGCAAGAGAAAATGACGAAAAAATAACAATGTCTACGCTGTCGAGTGCAATCCCGAGAAGCAGCGTCCACTCGGACCGCAACGCCGCCAGGGCTAGTCCGCTAACTCAGCCTTGGCCATCTCCACATCCAGCCGCTCCATTGCGTCCATCGGTTTCAAGGCACAGGCCTGCTCATACAGCCAGGTGGCGTCTTTCATCGTTTTGTCGCCTTCCAGCATGACCAGGGCATTGGCGTATTCGATCATGCAGATGGCCGAGCCGGGGTTGAGTTTGAGGGCCTGCTGGAACAGATTCAGGCCCATGTCCTTCTTGGCGCCATAGGTCATGCCTCCAATGAGCGAGCCGACTTTATCGATGACTTCGGCGTGAAACGCACCCAGCGCAATGTGGGCATCGGCGTGTCTGGGCTGGAGTTTGATGGTGGTCTCCAGCGCTGACTTGACTTTGCCGCCCAAGCCTTGCGCCAGCGCTTTGGCCACGCTGATGCCGTGGCTGTAGCGGCCCAGGGCATAGGCCAGCCAGTAATGTGCATTGGCGTTGTTGGCGTCCGCTGCGATTTGTGCTTCGGCGCGCTGGGCGACCGCCAGGTACAGGTCGCGCCTGGTTTTTTCTTTTTTTTCAAGGTAGTTTGCGTAGATGCAAGCGGCCTTGTTGGCCGCCGTGATTCCCGCACCGCCAGCCTTCAGGCCGGTCTGCACGCACTTCTGAAATTCACCACTGTGAAACAGGGCCCAGGCGTCAAGCACATTGGCTTCCTTGGGCAACGGCTCGGCGTCGCCGATGTGCAGCCGAACCCAATTTCGCTTGATGCTGGCGGCGTCGAATTGGTACTCGCCGACTTGGGGAAAAGCTGTCCATTTCTCCACGGGTGTCTCCTCTGATTGAATCGTTATTTTGGGCTGCTGCCGTACGCCCCCACCAGGGTTAGCAAATGCATGCGCTGGCCTGGCTCCAAATACGGCACCAGCAGGTTCAGCACGTGGTGCGCACCACGCAGCAAGGCGATTTGCGCGCTCTCGGGCTCCAGTGCCCGGCGCGGATCGCGCACGTACTCAAAGCTCAGCCAGTAGGTGAGCACAACCACCATGCTGGTCGCGGTGGCCTCCACCTCGCGCGAATCAATGCTGACAGCGCCCGAGCGGCTCATGCTGTCAAGCATGGCCTTGACAGCGCGCGTCTTGTTTTTCAGAACCGACTGAAAGTGAGTTTCCAGGCGGCGGTTCTTGCTGAGCAGGTCGTTCAGGTCGCGGTACAGAAAACGGTATTGCCAGATCAGCTCGAACAGCGTATGCATGAAGAACCAGGCGTCTTCAACATCGCGCACGCCGTCGCTGGCATTGAGCAGTTCATTCAAAGCGCGCTCGTAGCGGTCGAACAGTGAATTGATCAGCTCGTCTTTGGCAGGGTAGTGGTAGTAAAGATTGCCGGGGCTGATTTTGAGCTCAGCCGAGATTAGCGTGGTCGAAACATTGGGCTCGCCAAAACGGTTGAACAGCGCCAGCGTCACTTCAAGAATGCGCTCTGCGGTGCGGCGGGGCGCTTTTTTCACCATGCGTTTCTGCCGGTCATGCCATTGAAGACTTGATTTATCGGGCGATTGCGCTGGCCACTGTTCGCGCCATCGAGCCGTCAAGCCATGACCAGCGCTGGCCGCGCTGCAAGATTCACCACATGGCCCAGATCGTCCATAAGTACCTGTAGCCGGCCAATGGCCTGACCGACGCGGGTGACTGCCTGGGCCGGTTGCGTCAGGTGGCGCTTGGGATCGCTCAGCGCATTGTGGTGCAGGCGGATGCCGTGGCGTGCCAGCTTGGCAGATATGCCGTTCTGGTTTGAGCGCAACATTTCGCGCGTCTGCTGGTAGGCATGCTCAGCCAGATGCCGCCGCTGGGCGTAGCTGAAGCTGTTGGCGAGATAAAGCTCGATGTCGCGGTGGTCGGGCTCAATGAGGATGATGTCGGTATTTGGGTACGCATGCTCGTATTGCTTCATGCCCAATGCCATGCGCGAGTGGATCATCGAGCGGAAGGTCTGGCTGAGCACCGCTGGCAAGCCGCCATCCACAATGCGCGGGATTGCGCGGCGCTCAGAGAGAAGTCCGCGCTGCATGACCTTTGCCACCTGTGGGGCAGTGGCGTCAAACGGAACCAGCGGATTCAGGCAAAGCATCAGATCGATCCCCTCTTCCATGGCGACAGACGCATGCAAGGTTTTTTTCAATGCGCCATCGACGTAGTAGCGCTCGTCAATCTCCACTGGCGGAAACAGGCCCGGCAGGGCGGCGCTGGCTTGAACTGCCTGGGAAATGGGCACGTGTTCAAAGCCCGGCCGACCAAATGGTGCGCTTTCGCCGCTGTCCAGGTCGGTGGCAACCAAGGTGAGTTTGGTCTTGAGTTTGCGGAAATCGTTGGTACGGCCGGGGCGCGAAAACAGCTTCGTTAACTGTGCGTCGATCTGATCGTTGGAAAAGATGCCCGTGGGAAGCCCCGCGCCCAATCGCTCCAGCGCATGCGCAAATGATTTGTCCCCCATGGTGAGTCGCCACATGGCAGACATTAACAGCCCCGGCAACATGATGCTGCGGCGTGCAAACTCGCTGTAGGCTGGCACCATAAGCCACGACGGATCAAATCTGTCTGGTGATTCATGCGGATTGGCGTTGTCGCTCTCGATGAATGACGCGCAAAGCTCGTGTGGCGAAATGCCGTTGGCCAGGCTGGCTGCAATGAATCCACCCGCTGACACGCCCACGTAGTGGTCAAGCCGGGTGAAATCCAGCCCAATCAATGAATCCTCCAAAGCGCATAAAGCACCTATTTCGTAAATGGCTCCGAGTGGCCCGCCGCCGGCCAGCGCAAGCGCAATTTTTGCAGTGCCAGTGGCTTTTCGTTTCATGGTGCAAAGTGTAGAGGGGCCGACGACAAAAAAATGCTGCATCGCAGCAACCATCATCCCCTCCACAATTCAAAAAATCAGACACCCTTGAGGGCTGGCGCGCGCTTGGCAGCCGGTTTCCTGGCGGCTGGCGCAGTGGTTTTGGCAATTGCTTCGGCAGCCGCCTTGCGGGCCAGGGGTTTGGACGCAACCGGTGCCTTTGCAGACAGGTTCTGCACGCTTTTGTTCAACTCGTCGATGCGCGCAATGAGCGCATTTACGTCTTTGGCCGAGGGCACACCCAGCTTGTTCAACGCCTTCGCCACACGGTCTTCAAAGATATTTTCCAGCTTGTCCCACTGGCCAGACGCCCTGGAAGAAATGTCGCCCGCCATGGCCGACATCCTGCTGGCAGCCTCGGAAATTTTTTCTTCAGCAGCAGCCTGTGTCTTGCGCTGGATGCTGTTGCCTTCCTTGACCAGAGACTCGAATGCTTTCGTGCCTTCTGCCTGAGCCTTGGCAAAGGCACCCAACCCGGCCTGCCAGATTTGCGCGGCCGAATCCTTAACAGAGCCTGGAAGCTGAATGCCAGGGATTCCGGGCATTGCAGATTTGTATTCAGTGCTGGATTTTTGAAGTTTCTTGACCATGGGTGTCTCCAGGTGTTTCGGTTTTTGGGCGGTTATTGAAGGAATATCACGAACCGACTTTACGCGCCAGATGAAGCGCCGTGTAGGTGTGGACTTCTAAATTCATGCCTCATGATCAGCGGCTGGTTAGCGCGTCGAATACCAGCGCGTCAAATGCTGCCTGAGCTGGGCGCGGGTTTCTGCTATATCGACTTAGCCTGCACTTTGGGCAAAAATAATCAATTAATTTGGCCCAAGTGGGAGTTCTCCATGCAGTATTTCGTCACCGGTGCAACCGGCTTTATTGGCAAGCGTCTCGTCAAGAAGTTGCTTGAACGCAAGGGCTCGGTCGTCCATTTTCTGATTCGCAAGGAAAGCGAAAACAAAGTGGCGCCATTGCGGGCATATTGGGGAGTTAGTGGGGGTGCCAGCGCGGCGCGGGTGGTCCCCGTATTTGGCGACCTCACGACCAAAAAACTGGGCGTGTCGCAAGAGAATGTCAAAGCGCTGAAAGGCCAGGTTGACCACTTCTACCACTTGGCGGCAGTCTATGACCTGAGCGCCGATGAAGCCAGCCAAATTGCCGTCAATGTGGAGGGCACCCGCAACACGGTTGAGTTTGCCAAAGCCATTGACACCGGTCACTTTCACCACGTCAGCTCCATCGCAGCGGCGGGCTTGTACGAGGGTGTGTTCCGCGAGGACATGTTTGAAGAGGCCGAAAACTACGACCACCCCTACTTCATGACCAAGCACGAGAGCGAAAAAATCGTGCGCAAGGACTACAAGGGCGCGTGGACGGTGTATCGCCCGGCGATGGTGGTGGGCGACAGCACCACTGGCGAAATGGACAAGATTGACGGGCCTTACTACCTGTTCAAGCTGATCCAGCGTCTGCGCCAGGTGCTGCCGCCGTGGATGCCGTCGATTGGCCTGGAGGGCGGGAGGCTCAATATCGTGCCGGTGGATTTTGTGGTCAACGCGCTGGACTACATCAGCCACGGCAAAGCCACGACTAAAGGCAAGTGCTTCCACCTGGTGGACCCTATGGGCTACCGCGTGGGCGACGTGCTGGACATCTTCAGCAAGGCCGCCCATGCGCCCAAGATGAACCTGTTTGTCAACGCGGCGCTGCTGGGCTTTATTCCCAAAAGCGTCAAGAAAGGCCTGATGGCGCTGGCACCGGTGCGCCGGATTTACCGTGCCGTCATCAAAGATTTGGGCGTGCCTGAGGACATGTTGACCTTCGTCAACTACCCGACGCGCTTTGATTGCCGTGAGACTGAAGCCGCGCTCAAAGGCAGCGGCATCATCGTGCCGAACCTGAATGACTACGCCTGGCGGCTGTGGGATTATTGGGAGCGCCATCTGGATCCGGCCCTGTTCATTGACCGCAGCCTGCGTGGCTCCGTAGGGGGCAAAGTGGTGCTCATCACCGGCGGCTCATCGGGCATTGGCCTGTCTGCGGCGTGCAAGTTTGCCGAGGCGGGCGCCATCACCATCATCTGCGCGCGGGGCGAAGACAAGCTGGCTGAGGCCAAGACCGTCATCCTGGAAGCTGCGGGCAAAAATGCCAAAGTGTTCACCTATTCGGTGGACATTGCAGACCCGGCCAGTTGCGCCGGGTTCATCAAGACGCTGGAAGAGAAACATGGCGGCGTTGACTTCCTCATCAACAACGCAGGACGCTCGATCCGCCGTGCCATTGAGGCCAGCTACGACCGCTTTCACGATTTTGAGCGCACCATGCAGCTCAATTATTTTGGTTCGCTGCGCGTCACCATGGGCTTGCTGCCGGGCATGGTGGCCAAAAAGAAGGGCCATATTGTCAATATCAGCTCCATCAGCGTGCTAGTGAACGCCCCGCGTTTTTCTGCTTATGTGGCCTCCAAGGCGGCGCTGGACGCGTGGACTGGCTGCGCGGCCAGCGAGTATGCCGACCAGGGCATCACCTTCACCACAGTCAACATGCCACTGGTGCGCACGCCCATGACGGCACCGACCAAGATTTATGACAGCATGCCGCTGCTGAGCCCCGAGGCCGCGGCCGACATGCTGGTGCACGCCTGCGTCGACAAACCGGTGCGCGTGGCCACCCGGCTGGGCATTGCGGTTGAGCTGCTGCAGGCCGCCGTGCCGCGCATCACGCAGATCATGATGAACACCACTTTTCGCATGTTTCCGGACAGCGCGGCGGCCAAAGGCGAGAAAGATGCAAAACCCACCCTGTCGCCCGAGGCGGTTGCCATGTCAGAAATGATGCGGGGCATCCATTTCTAATATGATTCAGGCACACGGTCACGCAGACCGTGTCAACTCTGTTGGGAAGAATCATGCCAGCCAGCTTATTGAATCGGATCACCATTGAGCCCGGAAAATGTGGCGGGCGTCCTTGCATTCGCGGAATGCGCATTCGGGTCACTGATATTTTGAGCCTGCTCAGCGCGGATGCCTCACATCAGGAAATTCTTGAGGACTACGCCGAGCTTGAAGACGCGGACATCCTCGCGGCGCTGGAATACGCAGCGGTTCAGACCGACCACGCGATTTTGTTGGCGGCATGACCCTTCTGGTTGACAATCAGTTGCCGGTCGCCTTGGCGAGATTCATTGCAGCAAAGGGTTGGGACTGCGTCCATGTTCAAGATGTCGATTTGGATCGCGCTGATGACCGGGTCATTTGGCAATATGCCAAAGAGCGTGGCATGACCATCGTCACCAAAGACGAGGACTTCCAGGCGCTTGCGAATCGGCAACGCAGCATCCCACCGCAAGTGGTCTGGGTAAGGCTCGGCAATTGCCGCAAAGCGGTATTGCTGGAGACGTTGTCGAGATTGTTGCCGCAACTCAGAGGTTTGCTGGAAGCAGGAGACGCGGTGATAGAGGTTCGGTAGCCGCAGCCTGATATACCTAATTTGGGTATATTAGACGAAAAAACGCCGTCCTGAGGCAGATTTTTTATAAAATAGGCCGATAGCCCTTGGGTAATATGAATTGTTTGCTATTTATTAGGTAGTATTTCCCGCTCGAATCCATCGAGCACATCCGCCGCATCCACCTCGAAATCCTCCGCAGCATTGCCGCTTGCCAATACGTCTGCCCCGGCGGCGACAACTTGAGCAACAAAAACCTTCGCAACTGCTTGACTCTGACGTAACGTCAGGTTTTGCGATTCGACTTCTGCGGCTGTGGAATCGAAAGGAGCGAGGTAAAAATGCGACCGAAAATTAGCGATCTGGCAAAGCGCTCGGGCCTGACGGTGCGGGCCTTGCACCACTACGATGCCATTGGTCTGCTGTCGCCTTCTGCGCGCACGGAGTCGGGGGCCCGCCAATACGGCCAGCAAGACCTGATTCGCCTGCATCGCATTCAGGCGCTCAAAGCGCTGGGTTACGCGCTGCCTGCCATCCGCATCAACCTGGACGATCCCAGCATCAAGCCGCTGGAGATCATCGAGCGGCAAATCCAAGTGTTGGACGAACAGGCGAGGCTGGCGCAAGAGCTGGGCGCACGCCTGCAGCACCTGGCCGCCCACGTGTCTGCGGGCAGCGAAACCGCCGCCGCTGACTGGTTGAACTTGCTGGAGATGATGACGATGTACCAAAGACATTTGACAGACGAAGAAATGGTGGCGCTTCGCACGCCCAAAGGCAGCACAGCCCATGAAATTTCCACCCAGTGGACGCAACTGATTGCCGAGGTGGCGCAGGCCATGCAGCAGCAAATGCCGCTGGACGGTCCGCGAGCCCAGGCCCTGGCCTGGCGCTGGATGCGGCTGGTGATTGCAATGACCAGCAACAACCCAGTTTTGGCGAACAAGCTAAAAGCCATACAGCAGCGCGAATCGCGCGCGCGGGAAATTCTGGGCATTGATGCGGCCAGGCTGGACTGGATTGGGCAGGCTCTGGCGCATGCGCGCACTGCGTTGTTCGCCAAATACCTCTCTCCCGCCGAAACGGATGCACTGCGGCGTCGGCAGCTCGTCGGTCGAATCCTGGACGATTGGCCCAAACTGCTAGCCCTGGTGCGTGCACAGATGGAGGCTGGCGTACCGGTTGACGCTGAGCCCGTGCAAGCGTTGGCACTGCGCTGGGAGCAACTTTTTCGCGATTCATACTGCGGTGACGACGTGGTTTTGGAAGGCAAGGTTCGCCATGCTTTCACCCAAGAGCCAGACTTGATGCTGGGTGTCGGTATGGACGAAGCGTTGATGGGTTACGTGCAAAAAGCGATGGTGCATTTGCACCGACCCCAATACAGCGCCCTCAGCGCCGGGCCGAAACCCAGTGCCAAAATGGTGGCCATTCACCGCGCGGTGCACAAGTTGCTGGACTCGCCCCGGGTGCTGGACGACCCGCTGGCTCTGCGCATCTTGGGGGCGGCGGATGCTGCGACCGTTCAGGCCAGCTTGAGTCAGTACCAAGACCCTGCGTCCAGGGGCTTAAGAACATCGCTGGTGGTGCGCAGCCGCCTGGCCGAGGATGAATGGGCCATGGCCGCTGCAGATAGCGTTCGCCAGTGCGTTATTTTGGGAGCCGGGCTGGACACCTATGCTTACCGCCGCGCGGACACGCGGGGACGTATTTTTGAAGTGGATTTGCCTTCGACCCAAGCGTGGAAGCAGGGTGCTCTTCGCGCGGCCAACATTGAAATCCCCGATTCCCTCGTTTACGTTCCCATTGATTTCGAATCGTCAACCCTTTCGCAAGCGCTGGCAGAAGCCGGGTTCAACGCCAAGGAGCCTGCGTTTTTCATCTGGCTGGGTGTAGCGATGTACCTTGACCAACAGACCGTGTTCGACACCCTGACGTTCATCGCGAGCTGCTCTAAAGCAAGCGCTGTGGTCTTCGATTATGTTGTACCTGCAAGCTCTTTGCCACCCATGATGCGCGCGCCCATTGAGATGATCGCCAAGCACTTGGCCGAGCGTGGCGAGCCGTGGAAATGCTATTTTGAGCCCGCAATACTCGCGCAAAAAATTGCTGACTTGGGCTTTAAGCGCGTCAATAACCTCACGCCCGAGACGCTCAACCAACGTTACTTGTCAGGCCGAAAAGACGGTCTGCAAATGGGCGGGTTGGTGCGTTTGATGCATGCAATTGTTTGACTTGAAAGGGAAATCATGAACAACTCGAAAGATCAGGTCCTACCAACCCTCGCGCCGCAGGTGCCTCCGATGGCGCAAGTTCCACCCGACGTACTCAGATACCTCAAAGGCGCGTCGCCCGAGAGCCGTCAGTTTGACTTTCTCATTGGCGATTGGGACGTGGCTGCGACCCGCTACAAAGGAGACGGTTCAGTCCTTCTGCAATACAGGGCCAGCTAGCACGCGCAGCATTTGAACGAGGGGCGCATGGTGATGGATGATTTCAAAGCACTCGCGCCCACCGGGCAGCACGTCTCGTCTTACGTCACCTTGAGAACTTATTCTGATGCAAACCATCGCTGGGAAATGGCGGGTCTGGCGGCCCTGCAGCCCGCTATTGAAACCCTGTGGTTCGGTGAGTGGAAGGAGGATGAAATGCAGTTGACTGCGGTTGGAAACAGCCCAACCGGTGGGACGTTTCACAACAGGATTCGATTCTTCAATATCACCGAATTCAGCTTTGCGTGGGAGAGTCGAATCAGCCACAACGAAGCGGCTTCATGGGCGCTGTCGGCGTCCTTGCAGGCAACGCGGGCTGCGTTACGGCAATAGTTTGGCGGTCTCGCAATCAGAAATTCGCCGCGCATCACGCAGATCATGATGAATACCACTTTTCGCATGTTCCCGGACAGCGCGGCGGCCAAAGGCGAGAAGAGGGCCAAGCCAACGCTGTCACCTGAAGCGATTGCCATGTCGGAAATGATGCGGGGGATTCATTTCTGACCTTTGGGGAAAATTGTCACTGTTTGCGTAGTGGGATAATCTTCGCAATTCGTCAGGTGCCGCAAGCCGCCTGATCTCAGTCGTTTTTCAGGGCTAGCAATGATTTTTGTCACGGGCGGTGCCGGTTTTATCGGCTCAAATTTTGTTCTGGACTGGCTGGCGCAAACCGACGAGCCTGTCCTTAACCTCGACAAGCTTACCTACGCGGGTAACCAGGAGAATCTGGCATCGCTTCAAGGCGACCCGCGCCACATCTTTGTGCAGGGCGATATTGGAGACTCTGGCCTGCTGGAGCGATTGTTGGCCCAGCACCAGCCGCGCGCCATCGTCAATTTTGCAGCCGAGTCGCATGTGGACCGCTCAATCCACGGGCCTGAAGACTTTATCCAGACCAATATCATGGGTACCTTTCGGCTGCTCGAGGCCGTACGGGCCTACTGGGGTGGCTTGACAGGCGATTCAAAGACTGCGTTCCGGCTTTTGCATGTGTCCACCGACGAGGTGTATGGCTCGCTGACCAAGGACGCCCCAGCCTTCTCGGAGGGCCATCGGTATGAGCCCAACAGCCCCTATTCCGCCAGCAAAGCCGCCAGTGACCATCTGGTTCGCGCCTACCACCACACTTATGGCCTGCCGGTGCTCACCACCAATTGCAGTAACAACTATGGGCCGTACCACTTTCCTGAAAAGTTGATCCCGCTGATGATTGTGAACGCCTTGGCGGGTAAACCACTGCCGGTCTATGGCGACGGCATGCAGGTGCGGGATTGGCTGTACGTCAAAGACCATTGCAGTGCGATCCGCCGCGTGCTGGCTGCAGGCCGCGTGGGCGAGGTGTACAACGTGGGTGGCTGGAACGAGATGCCCAACATCGACATTGTCAACACCTTGTGCGCGCTGCTGGACGAGATGCGTCCCAAAGCGGAAGGTAAAAGTTATCGCGCGCAAATTGCCTACGTGGCAGACCGCCCCGGCCATGATCGCCGCTACGCCATCGACGCCAGCAAAATCGAGCGCGAACTGGGGTGGAAGCCTGTAGAGACCTTCGAGACGGGAATTCGCAAGACGGTGCAGTGGTATCTGGCCAACCAGGCGTGGGTCACCCGCGTTCAATCCGGGGCTTATCGCGAGTGGGTGCTAACAAACTACGCTCAGCGGGCTGCTTGAAGTCGAAAATCAGGCGATGACAAAAATTCTTCTTTTTGGCAAAGGTGGCCAAGTGGGCTGGGAGTTGCAGCGCAGCCTGGCACCCTTGGGTGAACTGGTTGCACTTGATTTCGACAGTACCAACCATTGCGGCGATTTCACCGATCTGGCTGGACTGGCAGACACCGTGCGCGCGATCAAACCCGATGTCATCGTCAATGCGGGCGCACACACAGCGGTCGACAAGGGCGAGACCGAGCCGGACCTGGTTCGCATCATCAATGCCCTGGCGCCCGGCGTGCTGGCGACCGCCGCAGCCAATATTGGCGCATGGCTGGTGCATTACTCCACCGACTATGTGTTTGATGGCAGTGGTTCCAGCCCGTGGCTTGAAACCGATACGCCAGCCCCTTTAAGCGTGTACGGTCGCACCAAGCTCGAAGGCGAACAACTGATCCAGGCCAGCGGGTGCAAGCACCTCATTTTCAGGACCAGTTGGGTTTACGCCGCCCGCGGTGCCAATTTTGCCAAAACCATGGTCAAACTGGCCCAAGAGCGGGAAACACTCAAGGTGGTGGGTGATCAGATGGGTGCCCCCACAGGTGCAGACCTGTTGGCCGACGTAACCGCCCACGCGATTCGCCATGTGCTCGCACTGCCAGCCGCAAGTGCGTCAGATTTAACAGGTGTTTACCACCTGGTCGCAGGTGGCCATACCTCCTGGTTTGAGTATGCAAAAGAGGCTATAGCCCTTGTCCAGTATAAAAAGTCAGATATTAAAATAGTAGCAAACCTAATTGAATCAGTTCCCACTTCGGCCTACCCCACAGCGGCACGAAGGCCACTTAACTCCCGGCTGGATACCGCCAAACTTCAATCTACGTTCAACTTGACATTGCCGCACTGGAAACCAGGTGTCGCCCGCATGCTGACAGAATTCCTTGAGACTCAAAAATGACACAACGCAAAGGCATCGTCCTGGCAGGTGGCTCTGGCAGCCGTCTCCACCCCGCCACCCTGGCAATGAGCAAACAGTTGCTGCCGGTGTACGACAAGCCCATGATTTACTACCCCTTGAGCACCTTGATGCTGGGGGGCATGCGCGACATCCTGATCATTAGCACGCCGCAAGACACCCCCCGGTTTCAGCAACTGCTGGGTGATGGCAGCCAGTGGGGCATTAACCTGCAATACGCAGTGCAGCCTAGCCCGGATGGACTGGCGCAAGCGTTCATCATTGGCGACAAGTTTGTGGGGACTGGCCCCAGTGCTCTGGTGCTCGGTGACAATATTTTTCATGGGCATGACTTTGCCCCACTGTTGGCCAACGCCGACGCCAAGACGGGCGGCGCCACCGTGTTTGCTTACCATGTGCATGACCCCGAGCGCTATGGCGTCGTTGCCTTTGATGCCAAAGGCCAAGCCAGCAGCATTGAAGAAAAACCCGTCAAGCCAAAAAGCTCTTTTGCCGTGACGGGCCTTTATTTTTACGACAATCAAGTAGTGGATATTGCAAAATCCATCAAACCCAGCGCCCGCGGCGAGCTTGAGATCACCACGGTGAACCAGGCCTATCTGGAACTGGGTCAGCTCAACGTGCAGATCATGCAGCGCGGTTACGCCTGGCTTGACACCGGCACGCATGACAGTCTGCTGGAGGCCAGCCAGTTCATCGCCACGCTGGAGCGCCGCCAGGGCTTGAAGATTGCGTGCGTTGAAGAGATCGCCTGGCGCAATAACTTCATCACCAGCGCACAACTGGAAAAGCTGGCTGCGCCGTTGGCCAAAAACGGCTATGGGCAGTATTTGCAGCGCTTGCTGCTTGAGGGGAAGACCGCTTGAAGGTCACTCCCACGGCCCTGCCCGACGTGCTCATCATCGAGCCCAAAGTCTTTGGTGACCAACGCGGGTTTTTCTTTGAAAGTTTCAATCAGAAAGCCTTCAACGACGCGACTGGCCTGGATGCAAAATTCGTCCAGGACAACCACAGTCGGTCCACAAAAGGCGTTTTGCGCGGCCTGCATTATCAGATTCAGCAACCCCAAGGCAAACTGGTGCGGGTGGTGCGCGGTGCCGTTTTTGACGTCGCCGTTGACATTCGCAAATCGTCTCCGAATTTCGGCCGCTGGGTTGGCGTAGAGTTGTCAGAAGAAAACCATCGCCAGCTCTGGGTACCCCCGGGGTTTGCACATGGCTTTCTCGTGACCAGTGATACCGCAGACTTTCTGTACAAAACGACCGACTACTACGCGCCTGAGTTTGAGCGGTGTTTGGCCTGGAATGATCCGGGTGTTGGGGTGGAGTGGCCGTTGGCTGGCATGACACCGCAACTCTCTGTTAAAGACCGGGCGGGTGCGTTGCTGACGGATGCGCAGGTTTTTCGATGGATGTTCCCCGTTTGCAAGGAAAACCTGAAGTGAGCCAAGCCAAGCAAGTTGCCTTGATCACCGGCGTCACTGGGCAAGACGGGGCCTATCTCGCCGAACTGCTGCTGGACAAAGGTTATGAGGTGCACGGCATCAAACGCCGCAGCTCCCTGTTCAATACCGCCCGCATCGACCATCTGTTCCATGACCTGCATGAGACCGGCAAGCCGTTTTTTTTGCACCATGGCGACATGACCGACTCGTCCAGCCTGACGCGCATCATTCAGAAAGTGCAACCCGACGAAATTTACAACCTGGCTGCGCAAAGCCATGTGGCCGTTTCGTTCGAAGAGCCAGAGTACACCGCCAATTCTGATGCGCTCGGCGCGTTACGCGTGCTGGAAGCAATTCGCATCCTTGGTCTTGAAAAGAAAACCCGCTTCTACCAGGCATCCACTTCTGAGTTATACGGGCTGGTGCAGGAAACACCACAAAAGGAAACAACGCCGTTCTATCCGCGCAGTCCTTACGCAGTCGCCAAGCTTTATGCCTATTGGATCACAGTGAACTATCGCGAGGCCTATGGCATGTATGCGTGCAATGGCATCCTCTTCAATCACGAATCACCGATACGTGGTGAGACTTTTGTCACCCGCAAAATCACCCGCGCACTGGCACGCATCAAGCTTGGGCTTCAAGAGTGCCTGTACCTGGGCAACATGAACGCCCTGCGCGACTGGGGCCATGCCAAAGACTATGTCGAGATGCAATGGCTCATGCTTCAACAAGAAAAGCCAGAAGACTTCGTCATTGCGTCGGGCGTGCAACACAGTGTTCGCGATTTTGTCAACGCTGCTGCCAGTGAAATGGGCCTCGCCATCACTTGGCGCGGGGAAGGCATTGAGGAAAAAGGATTTGATGCTTCGGGCAAATGCATCGTTGCGGTTGATGCGCGCTATTTCCGCCCCACCGAGGTCGAAACTCTCTTGGGTGACGCCAGCAAAGCCAGAATCAAACTCGGCTGGACACCTAAAATCAGCTTCGAAGCGCTGGTGACTGAGATGGTTCGCGAAGACCTCAAGAGTGCGGAGCGGGATGAGTTGGTCAAGAAGCATGGGTATGCGGCGTTCACCCCGCACGAATAGGCTCCAGTCCCGATATGAGCAAAACTCGCGTCTTGCTGACTGGCGGCAGTGGCATGGTCGGCCGCAATCTGCTGGAACACCCAGCAATTCGCAATTATGAAATCTTTGCACCATGTAGGGAGCAGCTAGATATCAGCGATTTTGTGGCTGTTCAACGGTATGTAAGCAAATCGCAGCCAGAACTTGTTATCCATGCGGCAGGCAAAGTGGGCGGCATACAGGCCAACTTACGTGAACCGGTGGGCTTCATGCTGGAGAACCTAGACATGGGGCGCAACATCGTTATGGCGTGTTTCCAAGCAGGCATCAAGCGACTGATAAATTTAGGCAGCTCGTGCATGTACCCTCCCAACCATCAGGGCTCCTTGCGGGAAGAGATGGTTTTGCAAGGCGGGCTGGAGGCAAGCAACGAAGGCTACGCACTCGCCAAGATAGTGACGGCGCGGCTTTGCGAATACATCATGCGCGAGGACAAGTTGTTTCATTACAAGACGCTTATTCCGTGCAACATCTATGGTCGGCACGACAAGTTCGATCCTCTTCATTCACATTTATTGCCAGCTGTCATCCACAAAATTCATCGGGCCATGCAGTCCGGGCTGCAGACTGTCGAAATATGGGGCGATGGCACTGCGCGGCGTGAATTTATGTACGCTGGCGATTTGGCCGACGCGATTGTGCGAGCGATGGATGACGTAGAAGCATTGCCCAACTATATGAACGTCGGCTTGGGGCAAGACATCACCATCAACGAGTACTATCAGGCTGTCGGCGAGGTGATGGGATACGCGGGTTGTTTCACTCACGATCTCACCAAACCTGTCGGCATGGCACGAAAACTGGTGAATGTGGCGCGGCAGCAGACCTGGGGCTGGTCTGCGCAACACGATCTTCGCGACGGTATTGCTAAAACATGCGACTACTATCTGAAGGAATATCAACCGTGAGCTTCAAGTTCCCACTGGCGACATCTTCCTGGGGAAAAGAAGAGGCCGACGCAATGCAGCGGGTCATTGCGTCGGGCCTCTTTACAATGGGTGCAAACGTGCAGGCCTTTGAAACCGACTTTGCACGATTTGTCGGGAGCAAGCATTGCGTCATGGTGAACTCGGGTTCTTCAGCCAATCTGTTGATGGTTGCGGCACTCTTTTACACCCAAAACCCGAAAATTAAGCTGCACCGTGGCGATGAGGTTATCGTGCCAGCAGTGTCCTGGAGCACAACGTACTATCCGCTGTACCAATATGGCTTGAAAATCAAATTTGTCGATATCGATTTATTCACTCTGAACTATGACCTTGACCAATTGGAGAAGGCCGTAACCGATGAGACTCGGGCGATCATGGCTGTCAATCTGTTGGGCAACCCGAACGATTTTGAGCGCATCCAGCAGATTATTGGCATGCGCAGCATCGTTTTGAT
>JANMVO010000138.1:0-4584 GCA_031392805.1 Rhodoferax sp.
TGCCCACTGGACGCGCTGACGCCTCGGGCGCACACTCCGCAACAAGGACCAACACACGCGGAAAATCTCATGAACCTCGTTATCGTTGAAGACTCCGAGTTGATGCGCACCGAGCTTTTGGGCATTGTTGCGTCCCAGCCGCGTATCCGCGTCATCGGCGTTGCCACCGAGGAAGAGACCGCCGTCAATCTGATTCTGACCACCGGTCCAGACGCGGTGCTGCTCGACCTGTCGCTGTCACCGGGCAGCGGCATTCGCGTGCTGAGCCGCATCCGCAGCGCCGGATGCGCTGCCCGCGTGCTGGTGCTGACCAACAATACCGACCCGGCCTTGCGCAAAGTCTGTCAGGGTTTGGGCATCTCGGGCTTCTTTGACAAGAACCTTGAGGCCGAGCAGTGCCTGCAGCACCTGTTTGACTGGCTGCCACCGCTGCCCGCCAACGAAGATGTCCGTTTGGCCGCACTCAACTCACTGAGTTCGCTCAAGCTGCTCGACACGGCCGAGCAGGAGATTTTCGACAACCTCGCCCGGCTGGCCCGCGAAATAACCGGCACGCCAATGGCCGCCGTTTCTTTGGTGGCGCAAGAACGCCAGTGGTATCTTGCGCATCCGGGTCTACCGGCGCTCCAAACCTCACGCTCAGTGGCTTTATGCGCCTACGCCATCCTGACCAGTGAATTGATGGAGGTGCCCGATGCGCTGGCCGACGCGCGTTTTTGCGACAACCCGCTGGTGCTGGGGCCGCCGCACATCCGCTTTTACGCCGGTGTGCCGCTGGTGCTGCCATCGGGTGAATCGCTGGGCGCCCTGTGCGTGCTCGACACTGTGCCACGCAAGTTATCCGAAACCCAGAAGCAGGCCCTGAAAACCCTCGGACGCAGCGTGGTGGGCGAGATTGAGCTGCGTCGCCGTGTCCTGGAACTGGAGGTGGAGGTGGCGCGCCGCCACGTCGCCGAAGCGCAAATCCAGCATGCGGCCACGCGCGACCCGCTGACCGGCCTGCCCAATCGCATTGCGCTGCACGAGCGGCTGGAGCAGCATGTGCGCCTGGCGCACCGTCACGGCGTCATGCTGGCCTTTTTGTTCATTGATCTGGACCGCTTCAAGCTGATCAACGACACGCTGGGTCACGATGTGGGCGACGCTGCGCTGATAGAGGTGGCGCAGCGCCTCACCGGTGCGCTGCGTGACTCGGACACCGTGGCCCGCCTGGGTGGCGACGAGTTTGCAGTGCTCCTGCCCGAGGTCGGCGATGCGGACGAGGCCATACAGATGGCCGTCAAACTGGTGGCCGTGCTGAACGAACCCGCCGTATTACAGGGCCACCGCCTGCACCTTAACGCCAGCATTGGTGTGGCGATGTACCCGGGGAATGGTGACGCTGGCGACCAGTTGATGCGCAATGCCGACCTGGCCATGTACCAGGCCAAACAGTCTGGCAGCGGACGGGTTTGCCTGTTCTCGCCGCTGCTCAACCAGCGGTCCCGGGACCTTCTGACACTGGAGAATGATCTGCGTGATGCGCTTCAGCGCGGCGAGCTGGTTGCGTATTTCCAGCCGCAAGCGGTGGTTGGCCGGGCCGGGTTGTCCGGTGCCGAAGCACTGGTGCGCTGGCGCCACCCCCATCTGGGCATTCTGGGTCCCGACCACTTCATTCACTTTGCCGAACAGCGGGGCTTTATTCACGAGATTGGGCGCCAGATGCTGGACATGTCCCTGGCGCAACTGGTGGCCTGGGACGCCGAAGGCGTTCATGTGCCGCGCATGGCGGTCAATGTATCAGCGCTTGAATTGAGCCCGGGTTATCCCGAAATGGTGGAAACCGCGCTGGCCCGGCACGGTATCCATCCCAGCCGCCTGGAGTTGGAGATTACCGAGTCCGCGCTGGCGGCTGACGCTGTGGGCACGCTGGGCATGCTGGCCGGCCTGCGTCGGCGCGGGGTGAGCATTTCGGTCGATGATTTCGGCGTCGGCTACTCATCGCTCGGCCAACTGCGCCGCTTGCCGATTGACAGCCTGAAAATTGACCAGAGTTTCATTGCCGAGATTGACAGCAATGAGCAGGACGCGGCCATCGTCAGCGCAGTGGTGACGATGGCGCGCAGTCTGGGCATGCGCACAGTGGCCGAGGGGGCCGAAAAAGAAAGTCATGTGAAAGTGCTCGCCCAGCTAGGCTGCGATTGCGTGCAGGGCTATGTGCTGGCGCGACCCCTGTCGGCCGGGCATTTTTCCGAGTGGGTGCGACGCTTCACCGTGCTTGAAACCAATGGGGTGGTGTACGCGACGCCCTAAGTCCGGCAGGCTGCCAGGAAAGCGCGGATTTATTCCTCGCGGCCCGTGGTCACTTGGCTTGGGCGGTCTGCGGCATTGGTTTTTTTGCAAATATTCCCGATATTTGCTGCAAATGCGCCTGGCCGCCCGTCCCAACCCAAGCGCCACGAATTCACAAGGAATAAATCCGCGCTTTCCTGGCGTTTTCAGCCCTCAATATGTACGCGCAGAAAACTCGCAAACCGCGGCTTGCCGCTGGGTGTGACGTCGCGGTAGGTGTAGGTGACAGTGCTGCCAATGTCAGGCGGGCTCTGGCGTTGCGCATCGGTGAGGCCGGTGCCCAGTTTGAAGCGCAGGCCACTGGCGGTTTTTACCTCCAGCGCGCCCAGCATGCCCTCGTATTTGCCTTTGCCGGGGAGGTGGCCCACCACCACGCCTTCAGCGTCTTGCACCGGTTTGAGTTTGAACAGCACGGCACTGCGGCCATGGGTCACGGGCGCGTTGGCCAGGTGCAGCATCAGCCCTTCGCCACCCGCTGCGGTCACCGCTTTTAACCTGGCTTGCAGCGCGGTGTGGTTGGCCACGCGAGTCTGCTCCACCGCCTGTAGCTGCGGCCAGTCAGCCGCTTGCACCACGCTTTGCAATTGCGCCGCACGGTGCGTGAAGCTGCCACCTGCTTTTGGCAATTCAAACACCATGTACTTCAATTGCTGCCACTCGGCGTCCAGCGGCTGCGCGCGCCGCACCGCGCCAGACAGTGCGTCAAACGTGCCGTGCCCCATCCACAACTCGCCGTCCAGCGCAGTCGCGGGCAGTTTGGCAATAAACCAGGCCGGGGCAGCCACCGTGCGGCCACTGCGAAAGCGCAGCGCGCTGCCGTCCCACAATGCGCGCACGCCGTCGTATTTTTCGCTCACCCAATAGCCAGCCGGATCCAGCCCCGGCGGTGCGTTTTGCGCCAGCAACACGTCCGGTGCGGTCTTGGCCGGGGCGTCTGCCCCCCAGCCGAGGGTGCCAAGCAAGGAAAGCAGGCAAGAGTTGAAAGCGCGGCGTTGCAGGTTCATGCCACGCATCATATTGCGCCCAAGCCAGTTTCAGGTGACGTTATTCAAGGTCTAAACACGTGCTACTTTATAAATAGCTAACTATGTATATTTTAAAAGGGCTATAGGCCGATTGTGCAGTTGCCTGTCAGAGGCGGGTGCGGGCTGGCCAAGCGTCTTCGGCCAGGCGGTGGGGCAAATGCGGTCGCCAGGCCACCGGCAGGTGGCCTTGTTCGCAGGCCCATGAGACGCTGACACCCCCTTGGCAGATGGCCTGTTTGCCCAGCATGCCGCAGTATTGGCGGGTCGCCCCAAGTATCCAATACAGTAGGGGGATGGAAAATCCGCGCGTCATTGACGCCTCAAACTCAAAACTGCTGCTGACTGCACCGCGTGCCGTGCTGTTTGACGCCTACGGCACCTTGTTTGACGTGTACAGCGTGGGCCTGTTGGCCGAGCAGCTTTTCCCCGGCCACGGCCAGGCTTTGAGCGTGTTGTGGCGCGACAAGCAAATTGAATACACCCGGCTGGTGACCACCAGCAAACGCGGCCCAAACCGCGAATCGGTCTACCAGCCGTTTTGGCAATTGACCCGCGCGGCCCTGGTGTTTGCTATTAATAAAATAGCTACTTATGTAGATAATACAAGGGCTACCGGTGATTTTTACTCTCAAATTGACCAGTTGATGGAGCAATATCGGCATTTGAGCGCGTTCCCCGAGAACCGCGAGGTGCTGACCGCCCTGAAAGCCAAGGGCATCGTCACCGGCATTTTGAGCAATGGCGATCCGGCGATGCTGGATGTGGCCGTCAAGTCGGCCGGCTTGAACGGCTTGCTCGACCACGTCATCAGCGTCGACCCGATCCGCAGCTACAAAACCGACCCCGCAGCGTACGCGCTGGGGGAGCAAGCCTGCGGCCTGCCCGCCAGCCAGATAGCGTTTGTGAGCAGCAATAGCTGGGACGCGCTGGCCGCCACCTGGTACGGCTACCAGACGCTGTGGGTGAACCGCCAGAACGCCCCCTTTGAAGAATTGGGCACCGAGCCCACGCGCACTGGCACGAGTCTGCGCGACGTGCTTTCATTTTTTTAACATAAAAGGACAAACAGCATGACCCTACGCACCAACATCCACCGCCTGCAGGTGGCCAGCAACCTGCACCGCTTCATTGAAGACAGAGTGCTGCCCGGCACCGGCGTGGCCAGCGCCACGTTTTGGCAGGGTTTTGACGCCATCGTGGCCGACCTGGCACCCAAAAACATCGCCCT
>JANMVO010000140.1:0-2749 GCA_031392805.1 Rhodoferax sp.
CGCCCATCCGCAACGCACACCCATACCCGGAGGAACGCTTCTATGCGTCACACACCTGAGGCAGGAGCCGTATGCGGTAATTCCGCACGTACGGATCTGCGCGGGGGGCGAGGGGTTAACCTTCGTCCCTACCGCAACAATTATGTAGACTAGACGAGGGCTATAGCCTGATTTTAAGGTTTTTTCTAAATCAAACGACATCTATGCGCGGTGTTTTCACACGATTGACAGTCAAGCGACCCGACGCCCGACCGCCTGCCATTGCGCCCATCAGCCTTCCAGCGCACCGCCAGGGCTGGCATGGGTTACGTCGATGTGGCTGGCCACTCGGGCGACCGCCCTGTTTCGCACGGGATTGATTGGGGAAGCGGGGATTTATTCCTCGCGGCCCGCGAGGAATAAATCCGCGCTTCCGCAGCCTTGGACATGGCCCGGTCATACACTTGAAGTTTGCGACTTCACCCATCCGCCAAGGAGTTGTTCATGTCACACGCATCCGGCCCTGCCACCGCACCAACATCAGCACCTGTGGGCCTCCCACTGCCCTCCTACCTGCAACCCGACAGGCTGGGGCCGTGGGGCATCTACCTGCAGCAGGTTGACCGCGTGGTGCCCTACCTGGGCCATCTGGCGCGTTGGGCCGACACCTTGCGGCGGCCCAAGCGGTCACTGATTGTGGATGTGCCGATTCAGATGGACAACGGCACAATTGCGCACTTTGAGGGCTATCGCGTGCAGCACAGCGCGGCGCGTGGACCCGGCAAGGGCGGCGTGCGATTTCACCAGGATGTCACGCTGTCAGAAGTGATGGCACTGGCGGCCTGGATGTCGATCAAGAACGCCGCCGTCAACGTGCCGTATGGGGGTGCCAAAGGCGGCGTTCGCGTGGACCCCAAGACGCTGTCACGCGGCGAGCTGGAGCGCATGACTCGCCGCTACACCAGCGAGATCGGCATCATCATCGGCCCGACCAAAGATATCCTGGCCCCCGATGTCAACACCAACGAGCAGATCATGGCGTGGATGATGGACACCTACTCGATGAACGAAGGTGCTACGGCCACGGGCGTTGTGACCGGCAAGCCGGTTGATCTGGGCGGCTCGCTCGGCCGGCGCGATGCCACCGGGCGTGGCGTGTTCACCGTGGGCACAGAAGCGGCAAAACACATTGGGCTTGACATCGGCACGGCACGGGTTGCCGTGCTGGGCTTTGGCAATGTGGGCGGCGTGGCCGCACGACTCTTTGCTGAGGCTGGTTCGCGCATCATCGCCGTACAAGACCATGGCGGCAGCATTTACCGGGAGGCCGGGCTGGACGTGCCAGCGGTGTTGGCCCACGTGGCAGAGGCCGGAAGCGTCGCCGGGTATGCCCAGGCCGAAGTCATTGCCAAAGATCAGTTTTGGGACGTGGACTGCGACATCCTGATCCCGGCCGCGCTGGAACTGCAAATTACCGAGGCCAATGCACCACGCATCAAGGCCCGCATGATCATTGAAGGGGCGAATGGACCTACCACGCCAGCAGCAGACGACATCTTGCAGGCGCGCAATGTTCTGGTGCTGCCCGATGTGATAGCCAATGCCGGTGGCGTGACGGTGAGCTATTTCGAATGGGTGCAGGATTTCTCAAGCTTCTTCTGGAGTGAAGACGAGATCAACGCCCGGCTGGTGCGCATCATGAAAGAAGCCTTTGCCGGTGTGTGGCAGGTGGCCCAGGACCATGGGGTCAGCTTGCGCACGGCGACCTTCATTGTGGCGTGCAAACGCATTCTTCATGCGCGCGAGTTGCGGGGTTTGTACCCGTGAGGACCACCGGGCACGAGGTAGCAAGCGCTACTGCAGCGGGCCTTTGAGTGCATCCGGCACCAACAGGGGCATCACGGCAATGCCCTCTTCAATGAGCGCTTGCGTTTCATCGATGCTTGCCTTGCCACGAATGCTGCGCTCTTTGCTTTCACCGTAATGGATTCTTCGCGCTTCTTCGGCGAACCGGTCTCCCACATCGTCGGTATTGGCCAGAATGCGCTTTGTCAATGCCAGCCATGCACTGGCGAGTTCGGGGTTGGCCTGGGGCACGGCAACCAGTTCTTGCCTGGTAGGAGCAGCGTCCTCACTTGACTGCTCACGTGAAGTTTCGCCTGATTTTTCCCGCGCACTGCCCAAGTTGAGGCGGGGCGCGCTCAAGCGCTTTGAAATGGTAGCGTCGCCGCACATCGGGCACTGCACGAGGCCACGAAGCTGCTGGTCTTGAAAGTCGTCTTCAGAACCAAACCAGCCTTCAAATACATGCTGGCGCCCACATTGCAGATCCAAAACTTTCATGGCTTGATTATCGGCCTACGACGCATCTGGGCGCGGGAAACTACAAACATGCCAGTCATAGTGAGGAACGTAGCGCCGCAGCAACACGGCCTGAGGACTGGCGATGACGGGCAGAAAGCATTCTGGCATTTTGCACGGCTCTCAATTGTGGTGTCTGTAGAGATACCGGTAGACGAAACCAGGAAACGCAAACGTCAGGAACAGCGCTGCCGTGACCGCATAAAACTCCCAGGTTTGCGGTGCAATCTGCCCGGCACGCTGCTCAAGTGCCAGGCCAATACCGCCAACTGCAAAGTAAAACAGCAGCAACTCGCCCAGCCGCAACCAGGGTGTTTTCGGTTTCGGCAAGGCAATCACGCCCATCAGGCGGTGGCTGACAAAAGGCAGATTGGCCGCACAAAATGCCACCAGCACCAGAACCCAGACG
>JANMVO010000687.1:0-3589 GCA_031392805.1 Rhodoferax sp.
ATCCAGTCGAAAATCGGCACACGCTGCCACGTCATCCCCATGCCCGAGATGGCCTTGATGGCGTTGCAAGGCCCGCAGGCGGTCACCGTATTGCAACGCCTGTGCCCTGGCATTGACAAGCTGGTGTTCATGACGGGTGGCAAATTCAACATTGCCTGCGACCGCCACGGCCCGCATCAAACCATTGCATGTTTTGTCACCCGCAGTGGCTACACCGGCGAAGACGGCTTTGAGATTTCGGTGCACGGGACGCAGGCCGAAGCCCTGGCCCGCGCCCTGCTGGCCCAGCCCGAGGTCAAACCGGTTGGCCTGGGCGCGCGCAATTCGCTGCGGCTGGAGGCCGGGCTTTGCCTGTATGGCAACGACATTGACAGCATCACGACCCCAGTAGAGGCGGGCTTGACTTGGGCCATGCAGAAAGTACGCCGTACCGGTGGCGCACGCGAAGGCGGATTTCCTGGCGCTACTAAAATATTAGCACAACTTGTAGATACGACAGGGGCTACAGGCCATTTTTCCTCCAAAATCACGAGAAAACGGGTGGGTTTGATGGCGCTGGAGCGAATCCCGGTGCGTGACCATTCAGAGTTGCAAAACATGGCCGGACAAGGCATTGGCGAAGTCACCAGCGGGCTGCTGGCACCCAGCATCGACAAGCCCGTGGCCATGGGCTATGTGACGCCAGAGTTTGCCGCGCTGGGCACCAAAATCAACGCCATCGTGCGCGGCAGGCGGGTGCCCATGGAAGTGGTCGCCATGCCGTTTGCGCCCAGTCGTTATTTTCGCGGTTAGTCGTGAAATGTTGAGAACCGAGCTGGCTCGCTTGCCGAAACCGCCACCAGCCGATAGCCCATAACCCATAACCCATAACCCTGCGGCCTGTGCCACAAATTTTTAGTTTATTCATTGGAGAAACCTCATGAGCATCAAGTACACCGAAGAGCATGAATGGCTGAGCATTGAGGGTGATATCGCCGCCGCCGCAGGGGCTATCGCTACCGTCGGCATCACCCACCATGCGCAGGACGCGCTGGGCGATGTGGTCTTTGTCGACCTGCCCGAAGTGGGCAAGACCTTTGCCCCCAAAGACGCCGTCGGCGTGGTCGAGTCGGTCAAGGCGGCGGCTGACGTCTACATGCCGGTCAGCGGCGAGATCACCGAGGTGAACGAGTCGCTTCGCGCGGACCCGTCGCTGGCCAACAGCGACCCCTTGGGCTCGGGCTGGTTTTTCAAAGTCAAACTGTCGAACCCGTCTGAGCTGGATGCGCTGATGGACGAGACCCGCTACAGGACTTTTTCCGCATGACACGCAAGGCCGCACCATGCTGATGCCATCCACCAAACCTCTCACCGGGCTGGAGAACGCAAGCGAATTCATCGCCCGCCACATTGGTATTGACGAAGCCGACGAGGCGCTGATGCTCAAGGCCGTGGGCTCAAGCTCGCGCCGGGAACTGATCGAAGGCATCGTGCCGCGCGCCATTGCGCGCACCCACCCGATGGCCATTCCCTGCGCCATTTCCGAGGCATCCGCGCTGGCTGAACTTAAAGCCATGGCGTCCAAAAACAAGGTGTTCAAAAGCTTCATCGGCCAGGGCTACCATGGCACCCACACCCCTGGCGTGATCCTTCGCAACATCCTTGAAAACCCGGCCTGGTACACCGCCTACACGCCCTACCAGGCCGAAATATCACAGGGCCGTCTGGAGGCGCTGGTCAACTTCCAGACCATGGTGTGCGACCTGACCGGCATGGCGATTGCCAACGCGTCGATGCTGGACGAAGCCACGGCAGCCGCAGAAGCCATGACGCTGGCCAAGCGCTCGGTCAAGAGCAAAAGCAGCACCTTCATCGTGGCGGGCGATTGCCACCCGCAGACGATTGAGGTGATTCAGACCCGCGCTGCACCGCTGGGCATTGAAGTCGTGTTGGCGAACTCAGCGCCCGAGTGGGAAGCGGCACTTGCCACAGATTATTTTGCAGCGCTGGCGCAGTACCCAAGCACCAGTGGCCGCATTGATGACCTGCGCGCCGATGTTGACAAGGTGCATGCCAAACAGGCGGCCTTCATCGTGGCGGCAGACCTGCTGGCGCTGACGCTGCTAACCCCCCCCGGAGAATGGAACGCCGACATCGTCGTCGGCACCACGCAGCGTTTTGGCATGCCAATGTGCAACGGCGGGCCGCACGCGGCTTATCTGGCGTGTCGCGACGAGTTCAAACGCTCGATGCCGGGCCGCCTTGTCGGCGTGAGCGTGGACGTGCATGGCAACCCCGTTTACCGCCTGGCCTTGCAGACGCGCGAGCAGCACATTCGCCGCGAAAAAGCGACTTCCAACATCTGCACCGCACAGGTGTTGCCGGCCGTGGTGGCCAGCATGTACGCGGTCTACCACGGGCCACAAGGGCTCACGCGCATCGCCCAGCGCATTGCCAGCTACACGGCTATTTTGGCGCGTGGATTGCAAGCTCTGGGCTTCGACGTGCGGGGCGACAGCGCGTTCGACACACTCAGCCTGAAAACCGATGACGATACTAATTTAATAGCTAACTATGCAGTGGCGGCGCTGGCTAACCTGCGAATTTACTACCAAAACTACCTGTGCATCTCGCTCGACGAGACCACCACACGCGACGACATCGCGCTGATCTGGTCGTTCTTCGCCAAGCCCGGGCAGGCGCTGCCATCGGTGCAGGAGTTTGAGAACGGCATCGAGCCACTCATCCCCAAAGCGCTGCGCCGCAAGAGCCCTTTTCTGACGCACCCGGTGTTCAACACACACCACAGTGAGACCGGCATGCTGCGCTACATCCGCCGCCTCTCGGACAAAGACCTGGCGCTGGACCGCAGCATGATTCCGCTGGGCAGTTGCACCATGAAGCTCAATGCCACGAGCGAGATGATTCCCATCACCTGGCCCGAGTTTGCCGACATCCACCCGTTTGCGCCGCGCGATCAGATGCAGGGCTATGCCGAACTGGATGGGCAACTGCGCGCCTGGTTGTGCCAGGCCACGGGCTATGCCGGCATCAGCCTGCAGCCCAATGCGGGCAGCCAGGGCGAGTACGCCGGCTTGCTGGTCATCAAGGCATACCACCAGGCCCGTGGACACGGGCATCGCAACATCTGCCTGATTCCGTCCTCGGCCCACGGCACCAACCCGGCCAGCGCGCATATGGTGGGCATGACGGTCGTGGTGACCGCCTGCGACGCGCAAGGCAATGTGGACATGGCCGACCTGAAAGCCAAGTGCGAACAGCACAGCGCCAACCTGGCGGCGATGATGATCACCTACCCCAGCACGCACGGCGTGTTTGAGACCCAGGTGAAAGAGCTCTGCGCCCTGGTGCACCGCCACGGTGGCCGCGTCTTTGTGGACGGTGCCAACATGAACGCCCTGGTCGGCGTGGCCGCCCCCGGCGAGTTTGGCGGCGACGTGAGCCACCTCAATTTGCACAAGACCTTCTGCATTCCGCATGGCGGCGGCGGGCCGGGTGTGGGGCCAGTGTGTGTAGTGGCCGATCTGCTGCCGTATTTGCCGGGGCACGCAACCGGTGGCTTGCCTGTGAATGGCGTGGGCGCCATTTC
>JANMVO010000215.1:0-4170 GCA_031392805.1 Rhodoferax sp.
CAGCTCTTTGGCCGCTGTGCCCTGGCCGGCAATCACGTCCGGGTGGTCAAACGGCGGGATCATGGTGAGGCCACGTTCGCGCGACAGGGAATGCATCATCGCCTCGCGGTCATCCTTGAAGCGGTCGTACAGGATGACTTCGCCGCCACCGTCGCAGTTGGCATCCACATAGCCACGCGTTGCGGCAACTTTAAGCGGCGGCGCATCCAGCGGCATCAGGATGGTGGTGGCAATGCCCAGCAACTGGCCCGACAGTGCAACCGCCTGCGCATGGTTGCCGGACGAGAAGCACACCACGCCTGCCTTGTGGTGCGTGCCGTCCAGCAGGGCCATGGCGTTGAACGCGCCGCGAAACTTGAACGCGCCCATGCGCTGGAAGTTTTCGCATTTGAAGAAGACGCTGGCACCCAAAGCGGTGTTGGCTGTGCTGGAAGTCAGGACGGGTGTGCGGTGGGCGTGACCGTCCAGCCGCCGGGCTGCGGCGATGACATCGTCGAAGGTGGGAAGTTTGTGCATGGCACTCAATATACTGCGTCGTGCCCATGCCTTTCTCCCCTACCCTGCTGCCGCTGCTCAAAACCTTCTCGTGGCAGGAGCTGCGCCATCACCCCTGGCGCAATGCGGCCGCGGCGGTAGCGGTGATGCTGGGGGTGGCGCTGGCGTTCTCGGTGCATCTGATCAATGCCTCGGCGCTGGATGAGTTTTCGCAGGCGGTGCGGTCCGTCAATGGCCAGCCTGACCTGGAATTGCGCGCCGCGCAGGGGACTTTTGATGAGTCAGTGTTTGCCCGTGTCGCTGCACATCCGCAGGTGGCGCAGGCGTCACCCATACTGGAAATCAGCACCTATGCAATGGTTGGCAATGGCCAGCGCACGGCCTTGCGCGTGGTCGGGGTCGATGCATTGGTGGTGGCGTTTGTGGCCCCGGCGTTGATGCCAATACCCACGACTTTATCCTCACAGACAGGCGCGGCAACGCCCGAACGGTTTGCATTGTTTGGACCGGACACCGTGTTCCTGAATGCCAGCGCGCAGGCCTTGCTGGTGCCACTGACGCCACTGACGCCAGGCATTGCCACGCCCGCTGCCAGCGGTCGGGCTCCTGCCGACACCACGCCAAATTCGGGACTGAAAATTGCAGGGCCGCTGCTGCGCGTGCAGTCTGGCCTGCAACTGCTCAGCGTCAAAGTGGCCGGCACGGTCAATGCCAGCGGTGTGCCCCTGGCGGTGATGGATATTGGTGCAGCGCAAGACCTGTTCGGGCGGCAAGGCCAACTCTCACGCATTGACGTCAAGCTCAAGGCCGGGGCGGACCGGGACGCCTTCACGCGCTCACTGCAAAGCGCGCCGGGCTGGCCAGCCAGCGTCACCGCCGCCGCACCCGGCGACGCGGCGGCGCGCATCAGCAATCTGTCGCGCGCTTACCGCGTCAACCTCACGGTGCTGGCGCTGGTCGCGCTGTTTACCGGGGCTTTCCTGGTGTTCTCGGTGCTGTCGTTGAGTGTGGCGAAGCGCGCGCAGCAGTTTGCCCTGTTGGGTGTGCTGGGGCTCACCAGCAAAGAGCGCCTGACGCTGGTGCTGCTGGAATCTGGCGCGCTGGGGCTGGCAGGCAGCGTGACAGGGGTTGCTTTGGGGACGGCACTGGCCGCATTGGCTATGCGGTTGCTCGGTGGTGACCTGGGCGGTGGCTACTTTGCGGGCGTGGCACCCACTTTGCACTGGAGCGCGGTGGCCGCACTGGTGTATGCGGGCTTGGGCTTGCTGGCTGCGCTGGTTGGCGGCTGGTGGCCGGCACGGCTGGCGCAAAGGCTGCCGCCAGCGCAAACGCTCAAAGGCCTGGGCGCAGCTGAGGGTGCCAACCAAAATCATTGGATTAGTATCATTTTAATAGCTTTAGGCGTCCTGTTGACAAGGGCTCCAGCCGTATATGACATCCCACTGGCGGCCTATGCGTCGGTTGCGCTGCTGCTGGTAGGCGGTATCACCGCCCTGCCGTGGCTGATCGCCGTGTTGCTGGACCGCGTTAGCCCGTTTATGCGTCAGAGGCTGTTGCCCCTGCTGGCCATTGAGCGCGCGCGCCGCGTGCGGACCAGCGCCAGCGTGGCGGTGAGCGGCGTGGTGGCGTCGCTCAGCCTGGCGGTGGCACTGACGGTGATGGTGGCGAGCTTTCGCGACTCCGTCGCCCACTGGCTGGACTTGGTGCTGCCAGCCGATTTGTATGTGCGCACTGCCAGCTCCAGCAGCGCGGGAGACACGGCTTACTTCGCGCCAGAGTTTGTGCAGTCAGTGGCAACGACAGCGGGCGTGCAACGCGTGGCCACTCAGCGCACCCGGCTGCTGCTGCTGGATGCGACCAAGCCCGCCGTGGCCCTGATTGCCCGCCCGCTTGACGACCCCGCCAATGCGTTGCCGCTGGTAGGCGACCCGCTGCCAGTGCCGCCCGGCCAGATCGGCATCTACGTGAGTGAAGCCATGGTGGATTTGTATTCTGCTCAGCCTGGGACCCAATTTCCACAGCTAAATAGTGCTATGGCCCTCGTCAATACTTCACAGTCAGCTACGTTTTTTGTAGCTGGCGTGTGGCGTGACTATGGCCGCCAGGGCGGCACCATCACCATCAACGCCGCCGATTTTGAGCGCCTCACCGGTGATCGCCGCGTCAACGACTTGGCCCTCTGGCTCAATGGCACCGCTGACGTGGACCAGGTGCAGCAGGCCATTCGCGACATTGCCGAGCGGCAGGCAGGCAACTCTGGCAACTCCAGTAACGGTATGAATGCGGGTAACTCCTTGCTTGTTGATGCGGCTGGCAAGCTGATTGAGTTCGCCTCCAGCCGCGAGATCAGGGCCGTGTCGCTCAAAATTTTTGACCGCAGCTTTGCCGTCACCTACTGGCTGCAGTTTGTGGCCATTGCGATTGGCCTGTTTGGCGTGGCGGCCAGCTTCAGCGCGCAGGTGCTGGCCCGGCGCAAGGAGTTTGGCCTGCTGGTGCATCTGGGCCTCACACGCGCACAAGTGCTGGGCGTGGTGGCGGGCGAAGGCCTGGCGTGGACGGCGATTGGCGCGATTGCCGGGCTGGCGCTGGGCCTGGGCGTGTCGGTGGTGCTGGTGCATGTGGTCAACCCGCAAAGCTTTCACTGGACGATGGACCTGGCCGTGCCATGGCTGCGTTTGATCGCTCTGTGCGTGGCCGTGGTCGTGGCGGGCACCGTGACGGCCTGGCTGGCGGGCCGCGCCGCAGCGGGGCGCGATGCGGTGCTGGCGGTGAAAGAGGACTGGTGAGTCGAAGCAACCCGCTACTGCGGCTAATGTGGCTGCTGCCGCTGCTGCGGCTGCGGCTGCTGCTGCGCTGTTTTTGGGCTGTCAATGAACGCGACCACGTTGTCAAGCGTTGGTGCCAGAAAACGCAGCGGCCACGCCAGCGACGCGACCAATGAAATGTGGCTGACGCCGTCATACAGCCTCAGCGTCACCGCAGTGCCTGCAGATTGCAGCTTGTTGGCCAGACCCACGGTGTTGCGCTGCGGATTGATCAGTTTGTCCTTCACGGCCGCACCCAGGAAGGTTGGCGGTGCGGTGCTGCGGGCAAATTCAATCGGCTGCGTGTGCGCCGGGTAGTTCGGGTGGAAGAACACCGGCTGCGCGTCGGGGTTGGTCATGGGCAGAAAGTCATACGCGCCTGCCAGGCCAATGAAGCCGGCCAGCTCAGCGGGGCTGTGGCCAGTCTCGCCCAGCCAGCGCGCATCAAGCGCCAGCATCGCAGCGTTGTAGCCACCGGCGCTGTGCCCCATCACAAACACGCGCCTGGGGTCGCCGCCAAGGCGCTTTGCGCCGGTCAGTCCATACTTGAGCGCCAGCGCCGAATCCTTCAGGAAGTCGGGGAATCTAACCTCAGGGTACAAGCGGTAGTCGGCTACCAGCGTCAGCACGCCGCGCGAGGCCAGCGCTTCGCCAACGAACTTGTATTCCGCTTTTTCACCCCGGTTCCAGGAACCCCCGTAAAAAAACACGACGACCGGCCAGCCTGCGGACGGCGCTGCTTTGTTGGGTTGATAAATGTCCAGCCGCTGGCGCGCCAGCGGGCCGTACGCAACATCAGCACTCAGCGCGTAGCTGCCGCTGGGGATGACGGCATTGAGCGTGCCCAGCGGAGAGCACGCGGCAAGTGCCA
>JANMVO010000217.1:0-3542 GCA_031392805.1 Rhodoferax sp.
GCCAACCTTGCCGTAGATGTCGGGGCGCAGGTCGGGGTCGTTGCCGTAGAGCGTGACCGAGTCAAACGCGGTGGACAGGCGCTTGGCCGCCATGCCGGAACTCAGCAGCTTGAAGCGGGTGTTGGTGCGGAATGCATCGCCCTCGCCGGCAAACATGCGCGTGGGGTCTTCGCCTTCGCGCTTGAAGGCGAAGGTGCCTGCGGTGTAGGGGTAGCTGCCGGGCACGTTGTCCAGCATCAGCCACTTCAATATTTCGCCGTGGTCTTCATACTGCGGCAGCGCCACTTTGCGGATGGTGGTACCGCTTAAAGACTTGGTGGTCAGCGCGGTGCGGATTTCCTTGTCGCGGATTTTGACCACGTACTCATCACCGGCGTAGGCTTTTTGCATTTCGGGCCACTGGGCCAGGAGCTTGCGTTCTGCCGCGCCAAGCAGGCCATCACGCTGCTGGGCCAGGTCGTTCACCGCTTCCACCGCGCGCAGGCGCTCAGGCTTGTCGGTTTGCAACATGCCGGCGGTGGCATGAAGCTGCTGTATTTCACGCGCCAGTTGGGCCTGAGCCCGGGCGCGTTTTTTGTAGCCGCGCACGGTATCGCTGACCTCTGCCAGGTAACGGGTGCGGGCCGCTGGCACCACCGGGGTCTGGTTGGTGCTGTGGCGCACGCTGACGAGGGGCAGCACACTGCCGGTGGCAGCGCTGCCCTGCCTGTTTTTAGCGCCGCCCTTCACTTTCTGGTCCAGCTTCACGCCCAACGCCGCCAGACGCGGTTTAAGTGCCTGGTACAGGGCCGTCACGCCATCGTCGTTAAATCTTGCCGCCATGGTGCCAAACACCGGCATCTGGTCAGCCGGCGTGGTCCAGGCCTCTTTGTTGCGCTGCACCTGTTTGGCGACATCGCGCAGGGCATCGAGCGAGCCTTTGCGGTCAAACTTGTTGATCGCCACAAACTCGGCAAAATCCAGCATGTCAATTTTCTCGAGCTGGCTGGCGGCGCCGAACTCGGGCGTCATCACGTACAGGGGCACGTCCACCAGCGGCACGATGGCCGCGTCGCCCTGGCCGATACCCGAGGTTTCGACCACAATCAAGTCAAACCCGGCCACCTTGCAGGCCGCGATCACGTCGGGCAGGGCCTGGCTGATTTCGCTGCCGAAGTCGCGGGTTGCCAGTGAGCGCATGAACACTCTGGGGCCCTTCTGCCAAGGGGATATCGCATTCATGCGGATGCGGTCCCCCAAGAGTGCGCCGCCACTCTTGCGCCGCGACGGGTCAATGCTGATCACGGCCACGCGCAGGTTGTCGTTCTGGTCCAGCCGCAGACGGCGGATCAGTTCATCGGTCAATGATGACTTGCCCGCACCGCCGGTGCCGGTAATGCCGACAACAGCTATCTTTGTAGTAGCTGCCCGTGCACGAATGGCAAGGGCTAGAGCCTCATTGATCTTCAAGCCTTCAATGGATGTGATCAATTGAGCCAACGCCCGCCAGTTGGCCTCGGTATGGCCCTGGATCGCGGCAATGTCTTTGGGCGCATACGGTGTCAGGTCCTTGTCACAGCGCATCACCATCTCGCCAATCATGCCGGCCAGGCCCATTTTCTGGCCATCTTCGGGGCTGAAGATGCGGGCCACGCCGTAGGCTTGCAATTCACGGATTTCTGGCGGCACGATGACGCCGCCGCCGCCGCCAAACACCTGGATGTGCCCGCCACCCCGGCTCTTGAGCAAATCGACCATGTATTTGAAATACTCCACATGCCCGCCCTGGTAGGAGCTGATGGCAATGCCCTGCGCGTCTTCCTGCAGGGCGGCGGTCACCACCTCGTCCACACTGCGGTTGTGGCCCAGGTGGATCACTTCGGCCCCCATGCCCTGCAGGATCCGCCGCATGATGTTGATGGCCGCGTCGTGCCCGTCAAACAGGCTGGCTGCGGTGACGAAACGCACTTTGTGCGTAGGGCGGTAGTTGGCGAGGGCTTTGTATTCGGCGGAAAGGTCGGTCATGGGGTTCCTCGGGCTTGGCAATTGGCGATTGGCGATTGGCTTGGGTGCATGCCAGCACCATGATATTACGTAAACGTTAACTCAGATGTAAAACCAAGAGCGTTTATCCAGGAACAGAATTATGGCGTGGTACTAGTCATGGTCTGGCTTTTCACGAGACCGGTTGTGTCATACCGTCACGGTCCGGGTCGTCGGGCAGCAGATCGGGCGTGGGAAGTTTGCCGGGATCAGCCGGCAACGTCAACACATCGGGGGCGGGCTCGCGCGTGGGGCGCACGTAGTTTTTTGCAATGTGAGCCGGGGCATGTCAACTCCTTCAATCAGCCATGGAACGACGCCATCATCTGCAATGCAGGATGCAGGGTCAGTCAGACGGGAGGCCGAAGCGCTGTCAGCCAGTGCTGACAACGCACCCGGGTCAGGCGAACCTGTTTTTGGCCAGCGTTTTTGGACCCCATACAAACACCACGACAGCCGCGACCGCTGCCATGATCAGACCCGCAATCCGCGGATCGAAGTACTCGTCCGGAAACAAAAACCAGCACAGATTCAGCACCGCGTGAAACACCGCTGCGCCAAACACACTCTTGCCGGTGTTGTTGAAAAGCCAGACCATGACGACGCGTGTGGCCACCGTGAACAGGGCGTACCAGCCGATCCACACAACTGAGCGGTGCGCCTGCATGTAGGGAACCACGTGCCAAGCGGCCCACACCCCGCCCAGCAGAAGGCTGGCGCCCAGTGCGCCCCAACGGTTTTGCAGTGGATCGGTGATGTAGCCCGACCAGCCCAATTCTTCACCCAAGGCGCCGATGAAGAACGCGACGAAAAGCACCACTCCCACAGGAACAGGGAATCGCAGGCTGGGAAGGGGCACCCCGGTGAAGTGCAGCCATCCTATCGACAAAGCAGTCAGAACAGGCACCAGCAAGATGATGGGAACGTACCAAATCTTGGCGCTGATCCGCCTGAAGTCGAATGAGCGCTGCAGCAGCGCAATCACGCCAGCAAAATTGCCATCCCTGCTTTCCCGGTAAACAAGAATGGCTGCGGCTGTCAGCGGTGAGAAGGCCCCAAGGGCACTGACCGAGAGACCCGGCAGCACTTCCAGCCCGCTCACAGCGCCGAGCAGCCAGAACGCTATGGAAAGCGCCAGCACCAGCGCAAAGAACTTCAGCGGGGAAACCACAGAGGTCCGTGGATCAAGGCTGGCGCGCATTGAAAATCACATCAGGGTATTGGCTGGCTGGCCCATCAAGCAGCACCTCTGCCCGGCCCATCAAGCAGCACCTCTGCCCGGCCCAACAAGTGCCGGTTGAAAAACGCAATTGAATAATCGTTGATGATGCCGTGCGCCCGCTGTGCATTGATCGGCCCGATGACGCCCAGCCAATGCGAGAGCGGCGACCAGTACGGAATGTCGGTCAGGTTGACATGGAACATGCCGGGCACCTGCACGAAGTAACCAGCGCCGCGCAAATTCTCGAACACCGTGCGCATGCTGGTCTGGTGCGCGCTGATTTCAGCTTCTGGCCAGC
>JANMVO010000231.1:0-9079 GCA_031392805.1 Rhodoferax sp.
CCTGACGCCCTTGAGCCCACAACCAGAGTCCGATACCACCCAGAATCATCGGCACACACAACCACTGCCCCATGCTCATGCCCAGCGACAGCAAACCCAGATGCGCGTCCGGCTCGCGGAAAAACTCGGCAATGAAACGGAACACCCCGTAGCCCAGTAAAAACATGGCCGACACCTGGCCGGGCTTGCGCTCCTTGCGGGCGTACAACCACAACAGCACAAACAGCAACACCCCTTCCATCAAAAATTGGTAGACCTGCGACGGGTGGCGCGGCAAGTCGCCAGCACCCCGAAACACCATGCCCCAAGGCAGGGCCGGATCGGCCAGGCGGCCCCACAATTCGCCATTGATGAAATTGCCCACGCGCCCCGCCGCCAGCCCCGTGGGCACGCACGGTGCCACAAAATCGGCCACCTGCCAGAACGGCCGTTTGCGCGACACAGCAAACCAGACCATGGCGCCAATCACGCCCAGCATGCCACCATGAAAACTCATGCCACCCTGCCAGACATAAAAAATTTCCAGCGGGTGCGACAGGTAATACATCGGCTTGTAAAACAGGCAGTAGCCAATGCGCCCGCCCAGAACGACGCCCATCACGCCCAGGAACAGGATGTCTTCCACGTCTTTGCGCGACCAGGCACCCTCGCCTTTTATAAACGAAAAAGGCGGATGTTTCAGGCGACGCATGCCCAGGAACATGAACAGCCCAAACGCAGCCAGATAAGTCAGGCCGTACCAGTGCACGGCCAGCGGCCCAAGTTGCAGGGCGACGGGGTTGATTTGGGGGTGGATCAGCATGGGGTGAATTGTGCACGCAAGCGCATCTGGTTCAGCCAATAAAAATGCCCGGCCGCAGGACCACCTTGGAAAGGGCTGGCATAGGCATTAATTTGGGTCTAACATCAGCATTGCCAATTCATAAATATAAATACCTTCAGTTGTTTGGCGCGTGAGGATTGTGATTCGTTGGTTTGGGATTGGTCGTTCAGACGTTCTGCCATCGCGAAAGCCGTCACAGAACCATAGCCGGTGAAATTTAGGGGAGCACACCATGCGAGAGACACTCGATACCGACGAATGCACCACACTGATTGCACTGTGGCGGCGAAGGCATTCGCTGTCTGCCAGCGAAATGGGAGTCATGTACGACATGGTGGGCCGGGCTTTGCAGCATTGCAATCCGCCCGAATTGCAAGTGCTGGGCGAGGGGCGCCAGGAGCTGATTGCCCAGTTTATTTACTGCAAAGTGTTACGCCTGAACGGGCGTGGGCACGGTGTCGGGCGCATTGATGCCGCCGAGGATGGGCATAGCGCGCCGTCCAGCTCGTTTGCACTGTGCGCCTACTTTCGCCGCTATCTGATCGATTGCACGCGGGCCAGTGCATTCAAGCGCAAGGTCTCGATTGGTGACCAGATCACCGAGAGCCAGCTGGAAGAGAAAATGGAGGCGCAGGACGATCTGGACGGAACCTTGGCCGAGTATGGGCTGAATTCAGAGGGGGTGGGCAAAGCGGCCAAGTTGTTTATTGCCCAGCTGGCGATGCCTGAGCGTATCTTGCTGTGCGAGAGCTTTGGCATGGAGGCCCAGGGCGGCCTGTCAGGGGTGGCGTCGCGCCATGCGATCACGTCTTACCATTATCGGGCGGGTCGCCTGGGTTTGGTGCATAAACGCCAGAGCTTGACCAGTGACTACGCCAAAACCCAGTTGGGGGGCTGGATTGAGCAGACTTTGGGGATTCCAATTCATGCCGAAAACATGAAGGCTATTTTGTCGGTTTTTAAAATCATGGGGGCCCACGCGTCTTACGTTCAAGAAACCTAGGAAAACTGTGTTCCCAACTGATCTTTGGCCCCCATTGGAGTTAGTTGAAGCCACTTTAGAAGGCAACCATGCGCTTGCAGACACCGCAAGCAGGTTGCCACTGCGATCAGGCGAAAACCGCGTCAGCGCGCCTGGCTTCAGCACAGATAAAAACGTCCAGGCGGCGTATTTGCTGCTGCCCATGACTGAACTGGCGAAACGCAGGGCTGCGGTGGCTATAAAGGCATTTTCGAGTGAATGGGCATCGGGTCGCCTGGTGCAAATGACAGTCAATGGCGCGGTACTGGGGGTGTTGTTGGACCGCTTGGTGCAAGGCAGGCAGTGGAGCGGCTGGTTTGCCGCAAGTGAAAGCAACTGGGCGAGCGAATTTGACGTGCTTCTGGAACCCAAAGACGAGCCATTTGAACCCATGTTTGGTGTCATTCAAGCATGGAACCCGGTTACCGTAGATTGTTCAGACGACCTGCAAGCCCGTACCGTTTGCGAGATCTCCACAATGCGACTTGCCGCTATCAGGGCGGTGGCCATGGAGTGTGCCTCTGGCTTGAAAGTTGCGACCCCGGTAGAACCAGGCCGTATAGCGTTGCGCACCGCTGCCGGGGGGTTTTCAGTGCTGACGGGCACCCCACTGGGCCCAAAAGACGTGCGTTACAACTACCAAAACGCTTACCGAACTGCCACTGCGCGACTGATTGCCCAACAGCTCACGCAGAGAGTGTCGCAAGTACAAAAAAAAGTGGCTACGCCTCAAAATATTTGGCTTCGCACCAGGCAATGGTTTGCAGCCGATTGGGTTATCCGCCCAGCGTTTGCATTGATGGCCATGTTTATGGTGGCGCAAAACACGGGGCTGTTGAGCAGTCTTGTACCAGGCGGCATCCATTTCAGATCAATCCCTGGCGCTACGGCAACGGCAACTGCAACTGCAAATTTACGCGTGCAGTGGAAGGCTGGCGTGCGCATGGATGATGTGCAACAACTATTAAAAGCTACGTCAACCGAAGTCGTGGGGGGGCCTGATGTTCGGGGCTTGTACCGCCTTAAATCCAGTAACGTAATGGCTGCCAGAACGGCGCTGAGTCAATCTGCTTTGGTCGAACAGGTGCTGGCCCCATGAAAAGCAAATACCCCTAGTGAAAAAAAAGGAGCAACTATGTACCTCGATGCAGCAGTGATGGATATCTCGGAAGCCTTGCAAACACTGCAGCTTGGCGGGTCAAAAACCGGGCAACTCGATCTGCTCATGCAGGTTAAAGGCCAGAAGCAAGGGCAAATTGAAGGCGAATCCACACGCAAGTTCATTGATGGCAAGCTACGCCACGCGATTCTTGGCTACTACCTTTCTGCGGGGAGCCCAACCGACAGCGCGAGTGGCCAGGCAACCGGGCGCAGGCGCTACTCTGCCATGCGAGTTGTTCGCAACAGTGATTCGTCCACGTCGTCGCTCATGTCGGCCTTCGCTACCAATGAGGATTTGACGGTCATGCTGGACAGCTACAGGGCCGGCGGAGATGACTCCAAGGATGCATCCCCCATGTTTCATATTGAATTGACAGAAGTCCGTGTCAAAACCTTCACCATGATGTCCGGCGGTGCGCTGCCCAATACCGGTGCTGTCGAAATTATTGAGTTTGCTTTCCGCGAAATCAAGATGGAATCAGCGCCACAAACCAAAACTGGGCAGCGTGGTGCTGTGAAAAGCTTCAGTGACACTTTGTCGTCTGCGAAATGAACGCCGCTGAACTCCTCAAGTCTGCCGATACCGCAGCCGCACTCAAAGCACTCAGCGACGAGGTACGCACCAAACCCGCAGATGCCAAACTGCGCGTATTCCTGGCGCAACTGATGTGCGTCATGGGCCTGTGGGAGCGGGCCCTGAACCAGCTTAATGTAGCCGCAGAGCTGGACGCACTGGCGATTCCCATGAAGCAAATGTACGGTGAAGCCATCCGCTGCGAAGGCCTGCGTGCCGATGTTTTCGCTGGCAAACGCACCCCCATGGTATTTGGCCAGCCCGATGAATGGCTGGCACTGTTAATCGAATCCCTGCTGCGCAGCGGGCGTGGGGAGCAGGCAGCGGCTGAAGAGCTTCGCGCCCGCGCATTCAACGATGCGCCTGTCAGCCAGGGTAGCCTGGATGGTCAACCGTTCGAATGGCTGGCCGATGCCGACATGCGCTTGGGCCCGGTGCTGGAAGCCTATGTGAACGGCCGTTACTACTGGGTGCCATTTGCGCGCCTGGCAGAGGTCAAAATTGAGCCGCCAGAGGATCTGCGTGACTGTGTATGGCTGCCTGCGCATTTGCAGTTTGAGAACGGCGGCGAAGCCATGGCGCTCATCCCCACGCGGTACGATGGATCGCACCTCAATGGCAGCGGCGAGGTACAGCTTGCGCGCAAGACCGAATGGCAAGAGCTGCGCCCTGATGTCTGGATTGGCGAGGGCCAGCGTGTGTTCACGAGCGAATCAGGCGAGCATGCGCTGATGGACGTCAGGGAAATCACGTTTCAGGCTGGCGCAGGCTAGACGCTCCCGCCATGGCTCAACTCAAATCTCAAGAAAGGCTGCAGCCATCCTTGCTGGACCGGCTGATTGACGATGATCCGGCAAGCAAGCATGAAACAGACGATAAGCGCACCCTGACCAAGCAGGCCCTGCGGCAAGCGGTGCTGCGCGACTTGAGCTGGTTGCTCAATGCCACGGGTCATGGCGCGCCCATGGACGAAAAACAGTTTCCCAACGCGTACCGCTCGGTGCTGAATTTTGGTGTTCCCACCATGTCGGGGCAATTCGCTTCAACGATGCAGCGCGCCAGCATGGAGCAAACTTTGCGCCAGGCTATTGTCAATTTTGAGCCCCGTATATTGCCGCGCACCCTGGAGGTTGAGGTGGTGCTGGAAGGCTATGCCATGGACTCACACAACCACGTTGGCTTGGTCATTCGCGGCATGCTGTGGGCGCAACCCGTACCGCTTGAGTTTCTGGTGCGCAGCCGCATTGACCTTGAAGAAGGCCGGTTTCTGGTAGAAGAGAAACTCTGATCAACATCCAAAACAAGAATAACGCCCCATGGATCCCAGACTGCTCAACCTGTATGAATCAGAACTGCGTTATTTCCGTGAATCATCGGTAGAGTTCGCACACGCTTTTCCCAAAATAGCGAGCCGGCTGGGTCTGGATGGCAATGAAGTCGCCGACCCGTATGTCGAGCGCTTGATAGAAGCCACTGCATTTTTATCGGCCCGCGTGGGGCTCAAGCTGGATGCCGAGTTCCCCCGTTTTACCGGGCACCTGCTGGACGTGGTGTACCCCCACTACCTTGCGCCAACACCCGCCATGATGGTCGCTTCATGCAACCCCGAGCTGGAGGATGCCGCGCTGGCCACCGGCCCCACCATGAAGCGCGGCAGCGGCCTGCGCGCGCACCAGCCTGCCGGGCAAAGCACCTACTGCGAGTTCCGCACCTCGCAAGACCTGCGGCTGTGGCCCATGGAAGTCAAACGCGCGCAATACTTCAGCTATGCACCTGATCTCAACCTGCACTTGCACCCCCGCTCGCGTGACATCCGTGGTGGCTTGCGCTTTGTATTGCAGGCTACGGCGGGATTGACGTTTGACCAGATTTCGCTGGACGAATTGGTCATCCATTTCGGTGGTGCTGAAGACGTAGCCTGGCAGTTGCACGAATGCGTGCTGGGCAAACCGCTGGGGGTGCTGGTGCAACCCATTGGGCCCAGCGGCCTGCTGCCTGGGCGCATGGTGACATTGCCGCCCAGCGTGGTGCTGCCCGTGGGCTTTGAAGACGGCCAGGCCCTGCTGCCCGTCACGGCGACTGGCTTTGCAGGCTACCGGCTGGTGCAAGAGTACTTTGCCTTTGCCCAGCGCCTGCAGTTTGCCAAAATTCAAAAACTGCAGGCGGCGCTGTCCACCATGGCGGTTACAGAGGTAGAAATTACCGTGCTGTTCTCGCGCGGCGATGCGGCGCTGGAAAAGCTCGTCACCGCAGACAACGTGCAACTGCATTGTGTACCCGCCATCAATCTTTTTTCCAAGCGGCTGGACCGGGTTTCCGTCAGCGACGGGGTAAGCCAGTTTCACCTGGTGCCTGACCGCACCAAACCGCAGGATTTTGAGGTGCACTCCATCACCGAGGTCATAGGCCACGGCAAATCAGAGGCTGGCGGTGCCGTGCCCGAGCAACCGTTTTTACCTTTTTACTCTGCCTTCCATGGCAGCCGCCATGCGCACCCGGCCTACTTCACCACCACGCGGGAGCCGCGCATGCAGTCGCAAAAGCAGCGCACCCAAGGGCACCGCAGCAGCCACATTGGCTCTGAGGTGTTCATGCAGTTGGTCGATCCGCAAGAGGCGCCCTACTCTTCCTCGCTGCGCCAGCTGGCAGTCACCGCGCTTTGCACGAATCGCGACCTGCCATTGCTGATGCCCTTGGGGCGCGGCAATGATTTGGATTGTGTGGATTCCTATCCGGTGCGCCGCGTTACCGTCGTGCGCGGTCCTTCGCGCCCCGTTTCCCCGGTCGTGAATCAAGGCCTGGGCTGGAAAGTGATAGACCATCTGGCGCTCAATTATTTGTCCCTCTCTGAGGGCAATGGCACGCAGGCGGCAGCCGCTTTGCGCGAAATGCTGATGCTCTACGCCATGCACGCTGACGAAGCGCGCCAAACCCAGGTGGCGGGCCTGCTGACGGTGCGCACCAAACCCGTCGCCAGGCGTTTGCCCATGGCGGGGCCGATTGCGTTTGGCCGGGGCCTGGAGGTAACGCTGGAAGTAGAAAAAATGGCTTTCCACGGCCACAGCAGCTTTGCGTTTGGCGCGGTCATGGCGCAGTATTTAAGCCGCCATGTCAACGTCAACCATTTTGTCGAAACTGTTTTAACCATTGCTGGCAAGGGTGAGAACATGCGCTGGGAGCCGCAATGCGGGACACGGCCCATTCTTTAGCGTCTGTGCCGCAGCGCGTCCATGCCACTTTGCAGCAGTGGGCGGACAGCCCCTGGAAGTACGACTACTTTGCCGTCATGCGCCGCCTGGAGGCCAGCGCGCAACCCCTTCCGCGCTGGGGCCGTGCGGTGCTCCCCAGTGCCGAGGCGGTGCGTGTGGGACAAGAGCCTTCGCTGGCTTTCGCGCCAGCGACTTTCAGACGCATCGAAGACGCCACGGCCCATTCGCCGCCCCGTTTGCGCCAGCAGTTTATTGGCTACATCGGCCCAAACGGCCCATTGCCGGTGCATTTGAGTGACTTTATCCAGGAGCGGGCACTTAACCACAACGACCGTACCTGGCTGGCATTTTTAGATCTCTTTACCCACCGTTTTGCGCTGCATTTTTACCGCGCCTGGGCGCAAGTGCGTCCGGCAGTCACGCTGGATCGCCCCAACGAAGACAGCTTCAGGCGCTACGCCGGTGCTTTGGTCGGCATTGGCACCCCCGGCCGTCAAAACCGTGACCCGGTCCATGACGATGCCCGCTTGCATTTCAGCGGATGGCTGGCACGCCAAGTGCGCAGCAGTGACAGTGTGCAGGCGGTGCTTGGGGGCTATTTTGGTATTCCGGTCAAGCTTGAGCAATGGGTGGGCCACTGGATACAGCTTGCGGTCGGTGATACAACCCGCTTAGGCCAAGGCATTGCATTGAGTGCGCTGGGCCAGGGTGCCATGCTGGGCACACGGGTGTGGGACCGCCAGCACCGGGTGCGCGTGCACCTGGGGCCATTGACTTTGGCGCAGTACCGGCTTTTTCTGCCAGGTGGTTCTGCCCGCGCCGTGCTGCAGCGCTGGATGCAACAGCTATTGGGCCACGAGTACTACTGGGATGCCTTGCTGATTCTGCGGGATGGCGAGGTCCCCGCGACCCGTCTGGGAGCCGAATCACGACTAGGCTGGACGTCTTGGGCCGGCAACCAAAAGCGGCGCAAGCATTCAGTAGATGTGCTGATTCCCGGCGAGGGGCTCTAGGCCGATTTTTACAAGACACAAATTGCTACACCGCCGCAGTGCGCGCGGCGGTTTGAATTTTTCAAGACCCGTTCGTCTTATTCGCAGACACTGGCATGGAGACCTCATGAGTGAAATCAGTCGTACGGCACTGTTTGGCAAACTCAACAGCTTGGGCTACAAAGCCATTGAAGGCGCCACCATCTTTTGCAAAATGCGAGGCAACCCCTATGTGGAACTGGAGCATTGGTTCGCCCAACTGCTGCAAACGCCAGACTCCGACCTGCACAAAATCGTTCAGCACTATGGCCTGGACGCCTCGGTGCTGGCCAAAGACATGACCAGCGCGCTGGACCGTCTGCCGCGCGGCGCCACCGCCATCAGCGACTTTTCCCCCCATATCGAAAACGCCATTGAACGCGCCTGGACCTACGCCACCTTGCAGTTTGGTGAAGCCCAGGTGCGCACCGGCTATCTGATCCTGGGCATGTTGAAAACACAAAGCCTGCGCAGCCCGCTGCTGGGCATGTCCAGGCAGTTTGAACGCATCAAGCCTGAAGACCTGGCTGAGAATTTTGCCAAAATTTGCGACTCTTCGCCTGAGGCGCAAATGCGCGCCCAGGACGGCACCGGGATGGGCAGCGGCACCCCCGGCGCAGACAGCGGGGCCATGGCCCCCGCTGCCATGGGCAAAGGCGATGCGCTTAAAAAATTCGCGGTTGACCTGACTGAAAAAGCCAAAAAAGGCGAGATGGACCCGATTACCGGGCGCGACGAAGAAATCCGCCAGATTGTGGACATCTTGATGCGCCGCCGCCAGAACAACCCGCTGCTCACCGGCGAGGCGGGTGTGGGCAAAACGGCGGTGGTGGAGGGCTTTGCCCAGCGCCTCGCCAAGGGCGACGTGCCCCCGCAGCTCAAGGACGTCAAGCTGCTCACGCTGGACATTGGCCTGCTGCAAGCCGGTGCCAGCATGAAGGGCGAGTTTGAGCAGCGCCTGCGCCAGGTGATTGACGAGGTGCAAAGCTCACCGACTCCTATCATCCTGTTCATTGACGAAATCCACACCCTGGTGGGCGCTGGCGGCGCAGCGGGCACCGGCGATGCGGCCAACCTGCTCAAGCCGGCCCTGGCGCGCGGCAACTTGCGCACCATCGGCGCCACCACCTGGGCCGAGTACAAGAAATACATCGAAAAAGACCCGGCCCTCACCCGTCGCTTTCAGGTGGTGCAAATCCCTGAGCCCGATGAGACCAAGGCGATCCTCATGCTGCGCGGTGTGGCCAGCGTGCTGGAAAA
>JANMVO010000262.1:0-1943 GCA_031392805.1 Rhodoferax sp.
ATTGTTACCTGCCGCCAGGGTGGCATTTTTCTGGGAGCCATAGTCATAGTTGACGATGAAGGTCAGCTTTTCGGTGGCGTTGAAAGTGGCGACCAAGTCGACAAGATTACGCGTGCCTTCTGGCCCTGTGTTGATCAGACCACCGACCCGCTCTTTGCCCGAGTAGACCTGGGCACCCAGCGAATATGTTTTTGAAGGTACATAGGTCATGCCAAGCTCAAGGGTCTTGGCATTATTGGTGTCCTTGAAGTTGTCCCAGCCATTGTTCACGCCGGCCATGAGACTGAGCGCATCACTAAACGCATATGTGGTGCGAACGCCGGTGTGCGTGAACGGAATGGCGTAGCCGAAGAGAATCGAACGGGAAAAGTTGGTGTTGGCTGTGGTGTTGATTACTTCGGCGCCGGCCATGGTAACGAACTTACCGCCAATCACGGTCCATGGCCCTGTGGCGTACTGAACGAAGGCCTGAGTCAGGTCGATCTTGTTGTTTTTGCCGAAACCCAGGCCGTAGGCGTTGATGACGTCGGCATCCCGGCCACCGATCGCATTGAGCAGGAAGCCAAAACCCTGTTTCGGCTGCTTGACCAGGGTGACTGCCAACTGCTGCAGGGCTACACCATTTTCCTTCAGGTCAAACACCCGGCTCGGGGTGCCGCTGGTGAACACGTTGCTCTGAGAAAGCCGGTTATATGAAGCGTCGACATATCCGCTAAAGTCAAGTTTACCGTCGGCTGCTTCAGGAGGAGCGGTTTCCTGGTGCGGTGCAGAGGGTTGCGCAAACACACTTCCTGCGAACAGAAGGGACACTGCAACTGCAATATGGGTGACTTTAAGTTTCATCTAGGGCTCCGGCGGTAAATTAAAAAGATCAGTTTGAATGACATAGCTTTCTATGCACGGAGCATGCCAATTTCATTCTCCGTTTTGCGTTACACATCGTCAACCAAAGCGCGTGACCTGCGTTATGATATATGTATAAATAAACAGTATGCACCAATTTGGCGCTTACTTTGAATGCCACGCGTCTTGGCGCACCAATTTGGAGAGGAGTTCCCTTGAGTTTGTCTTTGGTGCAAAGCCGTGCTTTGCTTGGCTTGAATGCCGCCGCTGTTACGGTGGAAGTTCACCTGGCGAATGGCTTACCCAGCTTCACACTGGTGGGGCTTGCCGAAGTCGAAGTCAAGGAAGCGCGCGAGCGCGTACGCTCGGCCATTCAGAACTCGGGACTGGCGTTTCCCCACAACAAGCGCATCATCGTCAATCTGGCACCGGCCGAGTTGCCAAAGGATTCAGGTAGGTTCGATCTGCCCATTGCGATTGGCATTCTGGCTGCCAGTGGACAAATTGATAGCGCAAAGCTCGCCGGGTACGAGTTTGCAGGGGAGCTCTCGCTCTCGGGCGAATTACGCGCCGTTCGGGGCGCGCTGGCCATGAGTCTGGCACTGCACGCAGGCCAAGTTGTCAGCCGTCTCGTGCTGCCGCCAGAGAGTGCCGAAGAAGCGGCCCTGGTGCCCGACGCCCATGTTTATCGAGCCAGACATTTACTCGACGTGGTGGGGCATTTTTTGCCGACCACGCCCGAGGCCGCGCCCCAAGAACCCTCCACCGGCTGGATGCGAGTCAACCCAACGCCGCTGACAGTTAGCGCCCACTATGCTGATCTGGCGGATGTCAAAGGCCAGTCGGGTGCCAAGCGAGCACTTGAGATCGCCGCTGCCGGGGGTCACAGCCTATTATTGATGGGGCCGCCCGGTTCTGGCAAATCCATGCTGGCGCATCGTTTTGCGGGCCTGTTGCCCCCCATGACCGTGATCGAAGCCCTGCAAAGTGCCGCCATTGCGTCCTTGGGGGGACGGTTTTCCCTGGAACACTGGGCACAGCGGCCGACCTGTAGCCCGCACCACACTGCCAGCGCGGTGGCGTTGGTGGGTGGGGGCTCA
>JANMVO010000276.1:0-2357 GCA_031392805.1 Rhodoferax sp.
CGTCCCGCGATTTCGCCTTGGGCTTCCTCCGCACCCCGCCTCGCGACGACGCACTTGCCCTTTGGCTAACCTTCGGCTCTACATAGGCCTGGTATCGGGACTTGCACCCGACTGGATTCGTGCCATGCACGGCACACACGTTGCAATTCATCGGCCTGCTGAAGGCTGGTCCGGTGGTATGGAGGAAGCTGCGTGCTGATTTTGAGCTCCAGCCCGCAGCAATTGCTGACTGAGGTTCTAAATGACATCAGCCAGACGTGCTCATTCGATTGAGCGCGCCACATCGCTGCTGCGATAGTTCTGGTCTTACATGCTAGTTTTTTTGATTCGGGTTCATTTTTCAAAAGAGGTTCTTATGTCCAAGGCATCGGTCTGCAGGTCGTTCATCCAGTCTCCATCTGCGACGCTAGCATTAGCCTGCGTTGCTGAATTGCAAGAACAGTCCAGCATCCTGCGCAAAAGGACGCGCATATCCAGCTTGGAACCATTGAGCGGGGTCATCAGCACATACCTAAAAAACACGACCGCCAGCTTGGAAATGCTATGCCGAGTGCTTGACAAACAGCATGGCTTGAAGGTGCACAGGTCAACCCTCCACCGCTTCATTCGGGCGCGGCCCATTCTGTCTGCCCAACGGCCATTGGTACCTACGCAATCCGACTCTTCCGAACCCCAGGCTGACGATCATGCGTAATTACTGCCCCAGGATTGCGGCCAAGCGACAGGTCCTGCCCCAAGTCGCACACGGCCAGTCAACCTATTTGCGCCCGGAACTGGCTGGCCACAAGATTACGAGCATCCTGAGCGAAAGGGCGCACACGAGTGCGCTGACGGTTTTCGCCAGATGGCTACTGTCGGTCTCTGGGAAGCATTTGAAAAATGCCAACCATGGAGATGCCCAGGCTTATTTGAATTGGCGTGCCAACCAGGTTAAACAAAGCACACTGAGCCTTGATCGGCAATCGATTAATATGCATCTCGGGTTCATCAGGCCACTGCCCTTTGCTGTTAGCAACGTTCCGACCGTCTCCGAGGATAGGGCTTACTCGACCTCTGAATTGGAGTACTTGCGTTCAAAGGCATCCCCTTCGATGGCGTTCTCCATCTCGATTGCTGCAAATGCTGGCCTGCGGGCGATGGAGCTCATCACACTCGCGCCATTGGATCGTTTGCGCCCTTCAGATCGGGCCTGGCACCCACTGAGATTTCAGGGACGCGAACACGATAGTGCGTTCGCCGTCCACGGCAAAGGCGGGCTCGCCCGGGAGATTAGGCTCGCACCCGTTCTCGCAAGCCAGCTCGGACAACTCAAACGACCCACCAAAACGATCATCACCCATCTGACCGCACATCTACCGAGCCACTTTGACTTGATGGGGGGCAATCCGTTTTGCAGCGCATTTGGGCGGCTTTCACAGCGGTATCTGGGGTTCAGCCGAGGCGCGCATGGTTTACGACACACTTTTGCGCAAGGAAGGTTTCTTGACCTTATTTACTCAGGTAACGATGCGAGCGACGCCCTAGATATTTTGAGTCAAGAACTGGGCCATTTTTCAGTGGCGAATACGCTAATTTACCTTCGAAATCGATTTTCGGCGTCGACGTCTTGACAGGCTCCCTTCCACTTTCCCATCGCCAACACAAAACTCACCCAATCTTCGCCACCTGCGCCGAATGCGGCCAAATTTGGCCGCATTGTGGGTGTGCTTCATAAGGAGCAAGTGAACTGGGCTGATTCAGCTGCCATGAGATGTTGAATGAACGATTTCGGGTTGAACTGCGTATGGCGGGCCTGTGCTGTCACCTCGGGAAAACTTGCAGCCATGCCGTGCAGGCTCAGCGCCTTCAATTGGGCAATGATCTGGGCGCTCATGGGTTTACCTCGCTGACGCGGGCGGGTGTCAGGTGCCGCGCAGATCGTCATAGCGATCCACATTGGCCAGCGGTTCCTCGCGCAGTTGCAGCCGCCAGCCTTGTGTCAACTCACTGGCCAAGGCATCGCTCAGGCGGGCTTGATCTGCTTTGCTATTTAACCGTGCCAGGACGTTCAAGACGTGTTCATAGAAGGTCTGACTTCGATCAAAGCTGCGGGCATGGTTGGCCACCCGCACGCCATCGGCCACCACTTCAATGCGGTTGTGATGAAGGCGCGCACTGGCGGCGCTGTTAGCATATTCGGTGGGCACGCCGTAGCGGTTGCGCTCTAGGTGAATCAAACCTTGCCTATCCGGTTTGTTGCCAAAGTGATTGAGAATGCCAAAAGCCCACATCAGTTTTCCAGCACACGTAGCGAGAACGCCACTCATGCTGCCGGGCGAATCCACTCCCCGGGGAACTCGTTTGATGTCTTTGGCAAC
>JANMVO010000344.1:0-4008 GCA_031392805.1 Rhodoferax sp.
CTGGCGCATTGGACCTCCGACATGCAGGGCCCGCGCCTGTACTGCGCTGGTACCTGGGGCCCCAGTGCTGCCAGTGCAATGATTGCGCGGGATGGCTATTGCTGGTCTGAAGAATGTTGAACCCAAACGCGGGCATCCCCCGCACCCTCACCCTGATGGGGCGAGGGGACCAGCGTCGGACACACGGGCGCAGGGCGAATGCGAACACGCTGCAAAAGTCGGGCGTCCAAACCATCGTCTTTTACTTACTAAACCCGTGTTGGATAGGGGTAGGAAACGGCTCTCGCCGTCCCCTCCCTCCGAACCCGGTGTGCGGTTTTCCCGCGACGGGACCCCGCCTCACGGCGACGCAGTTACCTTCAACTACGGAGCTGTGGCCCACTCCGGCAGGGACTTGCACCCTGCCAATAGCACGCCATCACGGGCGGACGCCGAAATCCCTGGCGGGAATTCAGTCGACTTTCGCACCCGATGCCTTGACCACCGGCGCCCATTTCTTGATTTCAGCATCAATGAATTTCGCAAACTCCTGTGGCGTGTTACCGCTGGGAATGGCCCCTTGCGCCAGCAGTTTTTCCTTGACCGCAGGGCTTGCAAGCGCTTTGGCAACTTCCTGCTGAATCCGGTTGACGACCTCAGGCGGTGTGCCTGCCGGGGCCAGCAGACCAAACCAACTGCTGGCATCGAAGCCCTTGAGTTGACCAGCCTCTTCAATCGTGGGCAAGTCGGGTATCGCGCTCGATCGCTGCGCACTGGTGACCGCAAACCCTTTGAGCTTGCCGCTTCTGATTTGCGGCAGGGCCGAGGGCAGGTTGTCAAACATCACATCCACCGTGCCAGACAACAAGCCCAGCAGGGCCGGCCCCGAGCCAGTGTAGGGAATGTGCGTCATGAAGGTGCCGCTCATCGACTTGAAAAGCTCGCCAGCCAGATGAATCGAGGTGCCATTGCCGCTGGACGCCATGTTGAGCTTGCCTGGGTTGGCCCGGGCGTATTTGATGAAATCATTCACACTGTTGATGCCTTTCGCTTTAGCCACCTCGGCATTCATGACCATCACGTTGGGCACACCGGCCACCAGCGTGATGGGCGCAAAGTCTTTTTGCGGGTCATACGGCATTTTGCTGTACAGCGATTTGTTGATGCCGTGCGTGCCGACCGTGCCCATCAGCAGCGTGTAGCCGTCGGCGGGCGACTTGGCCACAACATCAGCTCCCAGATTGCCGCCCGCACCTGCGCGGTTTTCAACAATCAACGGTTGCGTAAAGGCCTTGGACAGCTCGGTCGCCATGGCGCGCGCCAGCAGGTCGGTGGTGCCTCCGGGCGCAAAGGGCACCACAATTTTGACTGGCTTGGCGGGCCAGACAGTTTGTGCATTCGCTCTAAAAGCTATACAAGTAATAGCTGAAGATGCAAGTAGCACAAGGGCCAGACGGCGATTTGACGAGTTAATAAGGCGCATGGCGGCCCTTTTGAATGGATTAGTCTGCGTAAATCCCAGCCGCCTTGATGATGGGGCTGAGCTTGGCAATCTCGGCTGCGACGAACTTCTTGTGCTCAAGCGGTTCCATGCGCTTATCAGCCACCACCACAGCGCCCAGCCCTTCCTGCTTCTTGATGAAGTCAGGGTCTTTCAAGGCGACCTTGAGCGCGGCGTTGAGCTTGGCCTGAATGTCGGCCGGTGTGCCTTTGGGCGCGTACAGACCGTGCCAGATGGTGACTTCAAAACCTTTCAGGCCAGACTCTTGCAGCGTCGGCAAATCTTTCAGGGCGGGCGTCTTCAGGCGGCTGGATGTGGTGACCGCAAAGGCCTTGATTTTTTTGGCTTCAATCTGGCTGGTGGTGTTGGTGGTCTGATCGCACATGAGGTCAATCTGGCCACCGATCAGGTCGGTCATGGCCGGTGCCGTGCCTTTGTAGGGGACTGTCGTCATGTCGACCTGCAAGGCGTTTTGCAGCAGCAGTCCGCACAGGTGAGACGCTGAACCCACACCTGCGTTGCCGAGGTTGATCTTGCCCTTGTTCTGGCCGATCCATGTCGCCAGTTCCTTGTAGTTATTGGCCGCCATCATGGGCTTGGCCACCAGCGTCATGGGAACGTCGTTGACCATGCCCAGATACTCAAAATCGCTCTCGACCTTGAACGGCAAATTGCGCACCAGGGTCGGCATGGTGGCCATGCCGATGTGGGTCAGCAGCAGGGTGTAGCCATCCGGGTTGGCTTTGGCCACCTTGTTGGAGCCAATCGAGCTGCCCGCGCCCGCCGCGTTTTCGATCACGATGCTGACGCCGCCCAGCGGTTTGCGCATGGCTTCGGCCAGGTCGCGCGCGACGCGGTCAGTCGGGCCACCGGCCGCAAAAGGCACCACGATGGAGATCGGTCTGGTGCCGGGATACCCTTGTGCCCCAGCCTGCAGGCTGGCGGCGAAGGACGTGGCAGCCGCTGCAAGCATCAGTAATTTTTTCATGGCAAAACTCCTTTTTTAAACGATGCGGGGAGACTATAGGCAGTACGGATCCCTGGCAATGCGGAAACTACTTATCAAACACGAAACTACTTGTAGCTGCGCGCATCCTCTATCACCTTGCCATCGTTGGGCAGGCTGCCCACCGCCACCAGTTCCACGTTGCCACGCAGCTTGGTGACGTCGCGAATCGCTTCACCGATCTTTTGCGCCAGCGCGTCCGGGCCACTGCACGCGGTTTCGACCCTGAGCGTCATGGAGTCTGCGGCCATCTCACCGGCGACGACGAGACGGGCCTTGACCACCTCAGGAAAGCGCTTGATGATGTCGTCCACCTGCTTGGGGTGCACAAACATGCCGCGAATTTTGGTGGTCTGGTCAGCCCGGCCCAGCCAGCCCTTGATGCGGGTGTTGGTGCGCCCGGTGGGGCAATGACCGTCAAGCACCGCTGACAGATCGCCCGTGCCAAAACGGATCAGGGGATAGACCGGGTTCAGCGTGGTCACCACCACTTCGCCGACTTCGCCGGGTGACACCGGGTCCCCCGTGCCGGGGCGCACAATCTCCAGAATCACGCCCTCATCCAGCACCAAGCCTTCTCTGGCCGGGGTCTCGTAGGCAATCAAACCCAGATCGGCGGTGGCATAGCATTGGTAAGCCGCTATGTCCCGCTCGGCAAACCAGTTGCGCAAAGAGGGCGGAAACGCTTCACCGCCCAACATGGCTTTCTCCAGGCTTGGCAAGGCCACACCCATCTCATGCGCCTTGTCGACAATGATTTTCAGAAAGCTCGGCGTTCCGACGTAGCCCGCTGGCTGCAACTCATTGATCGCCTGCACCTGCTGCTCGGTTTGACCGGTGCCCCCCGCAAATACGGTGCACCCCAGCGCGTGGGCACCCGACTCCATCATTGAACCAGCGGGTACAAAATGGTAGCTGAAGCAGTTGTGAATCAGCTCACCCGGGCGAAAGCCAGCCGCAAACATGGCGCGCGCCATGCGCCAGTAATCTTTGGCCACGCCGTCAGGCTCATACATGGGGCCGGGGCTGGAAAAAATGCGCGGCATGGCCGCGCCCAAATCAACGGTACTGAATCCGCCAAACACATTGCCCTGGCGGGCGCGTGCCGCCTGCTGGCGTTCCAGCAACTCGTGTTTGCGCGTGACCGGCAGGCGCGCCAGTTGCGCGCGGTCGCTGAGGGTTGCCGGGTTCACATCTTTCAAAATTTCTGCAAACGCGGGGGAGGCTTTTTGCGCATGCGCCACCAAGATGGGCAACGCCGCCATCAGCGCGGCCTCGCGCGCAGCGTTGTCACGCAGTTCAGCCAAGTCAAAGTGATCGTTCATCGGGCGGGTCGCAAGGTTCATCGTGAAGTGCTTTTTGGGGTTTGCCGGGGGGTTGGATGCGAGGTGGGTCATGGGGATCTGCTTCAAGCCAGCCAGCGCTTGCGCCGCTTGTAACTTTTCACATCTTTAAAACTCTTGCGCTCACCGCCACCCATGCCCAGGTAGAACTCTTTCACGTCTTCGTTGTTGGCCAGGTC
>JANMVO010000362.1:0-2471 GCA_031392805.1 Rhodoferax sp.
GACTGGCCATCGAAGTCGATGTCACCGGTAATTCTGGCGCTGTCTGGCAAGGACCGCATCAACGCGGTGCACATGGTTGTTTTCCCGCTGCCAGATTCACCGACGACGCCGACGATCTGCCCCTGCTCAATGCTGAAGCTGGCGTTGGTCACGGCGGCAATCGGTTGCCCTGCTGGCCCAAATTGAACGTTGAGGTTGCGCACTGTAAGAAGTGACGCGGTGAGAAGGGACATGGTGGCTTGCCCTACAAACCGGTGCGAGGGTCGAGCTTGGCGTGAAGCCAATCGCCTAGCGCACTGAAACTCAATACGGAGATGAAGATGGCGGCACCCGGAAACACGGCAAGCCACCAGGCAAAGCCCATCAACGACTTGGCGTCGGCCAGCATCACACCCCAGGAGACACTCGGCGGCTGCACCCCGAGCCCGAGAAATGACAGCGCCGATTCCAGGATCATGGCCCGGCCCACATCCAGCACGGCAAGGATGGCGACCGAGTTGATGGCGTTTGGCAACACATGGCGCAGCGCGATCATGACCCTGGAGACACCGGCAATGCGGGCCAGCAGCACGAAATCGCGCTCCTTGATGCCAAGCACTTCGCTGCGCACCAGCCGGGCGTAACGCGCCCAGTTGGTCAGGATCATCACGACGATGATGTTCCCCAGCCCCGGCCCCAGCGCAGACACCAGCGCCAGCGCCATGAGAATAAAGGGCAGGGCCAGAAATGCATCCGTCAGCCGGGCCAGCAGCGATCCAACGATGCCACCGAAATAGCCGGCGATAAGGCCAATAAAGGTGCCCAGAATGCCGCCGAAAATAACGGCGGCGCCTGCCACCATCAGCGAAACCTGAGCCCCTGCCACCAGGCGGCTGATGACATCACGGCCGAGCTGGTCGGTCCCCAGCGGGTGGCGGATGGTGCCTTCGTCCTGCCACACCGGCGGCAGCATCACCGCTTCAAAGTCGATGCTGGTGGCGCTGTACGGCGTGATTGAGGTGCCAAAGACAGCGGCAACAAAAAGAAAGGCGCAGACCAGAGCGGCCAGCAGCGGCGGGCCGCCCTTGCCTGACAGCCGCTTGGGCCGCCGGACACCTCGGCGCACCCAGCCCACCAAACCTGATGCGCCCGAACCGGCGGCGTTCATTGCCGCACCCTTGGGTCCAGCGCGGTCGCCAGGATGTCCACCAGAAGATTGATCAGCATAAAGCAGAAGGCGGTCAGCAGCACGCCGGCCTGGATGATCGGAAAGTCGCGGGTGAAGATGGCTTCCACCAAGACCTGGCCAACACCCGGCCAGGCGAAAATCCGCTCGGTCACCACCGCGCCCCCCAACAGCACGCCGAACTGCAGGCCCAGGTAGGTGACGATTGGCAGAGAGGCGTTGCGAAGGGCGTGCTTGAAGACGATGACAACTTCAGGCAGGCCCAGGTTGCGCTCCATTTTCACGAAGTCGCTTTGCAGCGCATTGACCATGTTGGCGCGGGTCAGTGCCGCCAGCGATGCCGACGAAAACAGCGCCAGCGTGGTAACCGGCAGGACATAGTGCTGCCAGGTGCCATAGCCCGATGACGGCAGCACACCCAGGGTCACCGCGAACAGCAGCATCAGCATCAGCGCGAACCAGAAGCTGGGGATCGACTCGCCCGCTGCGGCATACCAGCCTACCGCGCGCGACAGCCAGCCGCGCGGTGCCATTGAACTGAGGATACCCAGGGGCAGGCCAATGCAAACCGAGAGGACCATCGCCGAGCCGACCAGCTTGAAGGTGGCCCAGAGTGCCGGCAGCACCAGCCCAATGGCGGAAACACGGTATCGGAAGGAGTTGCCGAAATCGCCCTGCACGATGTTGGCCAGGAAGTTCACGTACTGAAGCATCAAGGGCTGGTCAAGGCCGAATTGGCGCCGCAGGAACTGCATGTCCTGCACGGTGGCTTCAGTTCCCAAGATCAGTGGAACCGGATCCCCGACCAGGCGGGCCAGCAGAAAGATGACAAACGTCAGCACGAACAGGGTGGCAAACGCCTCGCCTGTGCGCCGCAAGATGAAAATGCCCATGACAGGTTTGCCTCATTGACCGAAAATACACCAAGGAGTCCGCCTTGAAGCATGGGCTCGCAAGGCGGTGTCCGATCCGGACCGACCCCTCATCTCAGGCGGTCAGGCTGAAGCCCTCGTAGTCGGTTGCTGCCACTTCGGCGCAGATTTGCCGGTAGCGCGCCATTCCCCCTGCATAGGGCATAAAGACACGTGGTTTTCCGGGCACGTTCGCGCCCAGGTACCACGAAGTCGTCACGGTTGACAGCAGCGTCGCGGCGGCGGCCGTGTTGATCTGCGCCTGCCACTCCTTCATCGCCTCGGGCTTGGCCTCGATGCGTGCCAGGCTGTTTTTGCGCAAGTGGGCGATGCAGTCGGTGATCCATTCGGCATGCTGCTCAATCGCCACCGGCATGTTGGTCAGCACGCAGGGG
>JANMVO010000373.1:0-1544 GCA_031392805.1 Rhodoferax sp.
GACCAGGAACTGGTGCTGAAAGTCATCCCGATGCCTGGCGACTGCAACGCCAATGGCGATATTTTTGGCGGCTGGGTCATGGCCCAGGTGGACATGGCGGGCTCGGTGATTCCCGCGCGCTACACGCAGGGCCGCATGGCCACGGTGGCGGTGAATGAATTCATCTTCAAGCAGCCGGTGCGGGTGGGCGATATTTTGTCGTTCTTCGCCAAGCTCACGCGCATTGGCCGCACGTCCATCACCGTGAAGGTGGAGGTGTACGCCGAGCGCTTTCATTCGCAGGGCGTCTACATCAAGGTAACCGAGGCATCGCTCACGTATGTGGCGATTGACGAGGTCGGCCAGCCGCGTGAGGTGCCGAAGCTTGCCGGTTCTTGAGAACTATGTTTATAGTAGCTACTTATGCATATCCGACGAGGGCTAGAGGCCTATTTGACCCTCTAAACTGGCAAAATAAGCCAAATTGATGCTTGGAAGCTCCTGAAAAGGCTCGAACACAGGCCAGGCGCTGGGGTTGCAACTGCATTGAACGCCAAGGCGAAATAGCCGGGTCGAAAACTTGACCCGCTGAGTCGCCAGTACTACACTTGATTCATTCGTAATACATCGGGATTGCCATGAGTGTGTCTGTCCGTTTTCCACCCCGCATTGAAGAAGAATTGGCCACCTTCTGCGTCAGCCAAAGCATGACCAAGAGCGAAGTGCTCATCAAGGCGGTGACGCAGTACCTGGGCAGCGGCGATGCGCGCGCCGGGTTGAAGGGGTCGCCCGGCGCAAAACCAGTCGCCAGCCCGATTTACCAGGCGTTTGACGCCAGCGGCTTCATTGGCAAAGTAGCGTCGGGTCAAGCCAAACATGCCAGCGCCACCAAGGAGCGTGTTGCGGAATTGGCCCGGCGCCAGATTGCCAGCCGCAAATAGGATTGCCGAATCATGCCCGCATCGCCAGACCCGCATCACCACGTATGACAGCATCGGCAAAATCCACTGCCAGGGTGCTGCTCGACACCGGCTTTCTGGTGGCGCTGTACGACGCCAACGACGCGCTTCACGAAGCGTCGCGGCAATGGCTGTGGCAGTTTCGGGGCCAGTTCATCACGGTGGACCACGTCATCACCGAAGCCTGCTTCTTTCTGGCGACCGAGGACAAAGCGAAGCTGATTGACCGCATCGCCGACGGCTGGATCACCGTTGTGCCGCTGGGCTCTCAAGCCTACGCACGGGTCGCCGCCATCCTGCGTAAATATGCGAGCCTGAAACCGGACCTGGCCGATGCCTGCCTGGTGTGGCTGGCCGAGTCCACCGGCGTGCACGGCATTGTCACGGTTGACGTGCGCGATTTCAGCACCTACCGCATCGGCGGACGCAGCAAATTTGACCTGCTGCCCTGGCAATAGGCGTTTTCCTTCAACCTGCTGGTTGGCTCCACCAGCCCGCTCACGGTAGCCGACATTGCAGCATTAGGCGTGCGGCGCATCAGCGTCGGCGGTGCCCTGGCGCGCTCGGCGTGGGGCGGCTTCATGTGCTCGGCCCAGATGCTGGCAG
>JANMVO010000388.1:0-1650 GCA_031392805.1 Rhodoferax sp.
AATTCGATTCGAGATTAGGCGCGCCGTCGCAGACCGTGCTATGGCGCGGCAAGCCAGTGGAACGACGTATCGGATTGAAGTAAAAGTGGAATGCCATGGAGAACTCCTTGTTTAAATTAACCAGTCTTAACCTCAACGGCATCCGCTCCGCCACCAGCAAAGGCCTGGAGCCGTGGTTGGCGCAACTTCAGCCCGATTGTATTTGCGTGCAGGAAGTCAAGGCGCAGGCCGAGCATATGCAAGGCACGTTCCAGCATTTGGCGGGGCTCAAAGGTTATTTTCACCTTGCGCAGAAGAAAGGCTATTCGGGTGTTGGGGTGTACACCAAACATGAGCCCAGCGATGTGGTGATTGGCTATGGCTCGTCCGAGTTTGATGCTGAGGGCCGTTACGTGGAGTTGCGCTTTGACACGCCGCAGAAGAAGCTGTCGATCATCAGCGGCTACTTCCCCAGCGGCTCATCGGGGGAAGAGCGTCAGCAGGCCAAGTTCCGGTTTCTGGCGGAGTTTTACCCGCACCTGATGGCGCTCAAGCAAACGCGTGAATTTATTCTGTGCGGCGACGTGAACATTGCGCACCAGCAGATTGATTTGAAAAACTGGAAGAGCAACCAGAAAAACTCCGGCTTCCTGCCCGAAGAGCGCGCCTGGATGACCACGCTGGTGAGCGAGCTTGGCTTGATCGACGTCTACCGCCAGTTGCAGCCCACCACCACCGACACCGCCTACACCTGGTGGAGCAACCGCGGCCAAGCCTACGCCAACAACGTCGGGTGGCGGCTTGACTACCATCTGGCGACACCAGCGCTGGCCGCATTTGCGCGGCGAGATTCCATCTACAAGACACAGAAATTTTCGGACCACGCACCGATCACGATTGAATACGACTGGTAGTTTTCAGGTGGCCTCCAATTACTTTTCGCTGTCCAGATGCCACAACTGGTGCGCGTCACACCGCGTGGTGGCGCCGGGCCGCTTCACCCCGCGCCAGCCAAAATCAAATACTACTAAATAAGTAGCTAACTATGCAACATAGACAAGGGCTAGAAGCCTGAATGACACTATTTTTGCACTTCAGCGAGGCTTGGCCCGCTCATACAGCGGCAGCACCTTGGGCAGGTTTCTTTCGATGTCCGCAATGCGGCTCGAACCCGACGGGTGGGTAGACAGCCACTGCGGCGGCGCGCCCTTGTTTGCGGCACCCATCTTGTGCCACAGCGAGACGCCTGCCTGCGGGTTGTAGCCAGCCCGGGCCGCTAGCTCCATCCCCACCAGGTCGGCTTCAGATTCGTCTTCCCGGCTGAACTGCAGCGTCAGCAGCTGGGCGCCGTAATTGGTTACCGTCTGCCCGAGCTGGCCCAGCCCGAACAGCGAGCCCAGCACACTGGCCCCGATGCTGGTGGCCGCATTTTTGCCCATGCGTTCGCGTGCATGTTCACGCAGCGCATGGGCAATCTCATGCCCCATCACCATGGCAACTTCATCGTCGCTGAGTTTGAGCTGCTCCAGAATGCCGCTGTAAAAAGCGATCTTGCCGCCCGGCATGCAGAAGGCGTTGATCTGGTTCGAACCAATCAGGTTGACTTCCCACTTCCAGTCTTTCGCGCGCGGGTTCCATTCCAGCGTGAACGGAATGATTTTTGCCGCAATG